>DATFMK010000835.1:0-20482 GCA_035267005.1 Balneolales bacterium | reverse complement strand
TGCTTTTGAAAGGTTACGTTTAATCCTTTTATATGCCCTTTTAAAATTCCTTTTTGCGTTTGATGAGTAGCATTCACAGCTTCAACTGAAATCGTTTCAGCTGATGACGAAGTATCCGGTAGGGGCAGTTTCGACTGGACGTAAGGATGCTGTAACATCACATTTCCGGTTGCGAATAATTCTACATCCCGCCAAATCCCGGTATTCCGATCCCTGATCCCATCGGGATAGGTAAAATCCCAGCCGACGGTCATCAGCATCGTGACATTCTTACCGATTCGTCCATCGCCACCGTTTTTAGCTTCTCCCGGTGCTCCGGTTTTTTTATTGGTTTTACGATATGATCCGGGATAATCAACAGGCGCTACATTTACCGCTAATACATTTTCCCCATTCTGATTGGCAAATGAGGTAATATTGAATTTTCGAGTTTCAAACATACCAGCCATGGAACCCAACTTGTGACCATTTAACCATATCGTACTTCGATAATTGATACCGTTAAATTTCAGCCAGACCTGTTTTCCTTTAAATGATTTGGGAATGGTAAACTTGGTACGAAACCAATAATGATAAAAAGCCCGTCCCTTATTTTTAATATCCGGAATTAAATGACGTGTAATTTTATTGTTATCCGAATAATACGGATCGGGATAGACATCATCGCTAACAAGTGTATTCAGCACAGTTCCGGGAACAATCGCGTCATACCAATTCGATGGATGATAATTTACTGACGATATTTGAGTCCCACTGTCATGTACCTTTCCGACTCTTTGAATTTGCCAGTGATAGTGTCCATGAAATTTCCTGACCGAACGCAAAAATACCGAATACCGACTCGATGGTTTGCAGAGATGTGCCAAGACAGATTGAGCTGCAGCCCGGTTATTCTTTCCTATCAATAAGAGGATTCCCAACAGTAAAACAATATATTTTATCTTTTTCATGAGCTTTTTAGCCACGGATTTGAACGGATTTTAATAAAGAAAACATACATAATAACCTGTTGTTACTGAGTAAATTACATACTATGTAACTAAACGAACTTTAATGAATAATCTAAAATTACTCATTACTTAATTACCAATTACTAATTGTTCATTGACATCGACGGTGGTGGATTTTTCGAACCCCAGCCATCCGGTTTATTCCCCATTTTGAGAATGAGTGTACCGCCATTTTTAATGGTCGTATGATGAAACCAGGCGCGATTCAGTTTCTTCCTATTTAATGTAGCAGATTGTACATATTTATCGTTTTTACTCAATCCTTCCGCTTTGATTATAAACGTATGACCATTCTGCAGATGAACCGTTGTCTGAGTGAAATGAGGCGCCGTGATCAGATACACATTTTGTCCGGCCAGCGGGAAGAGACCCATCATATGAAAAGCCAGCCAGGATGACATCGCTCCCGAATCGTCGTTACCGGGCAGACCGGCACGGGTATCATGATAATGTCTGTGAATAATTTCCCATACACGTTTGGTTGTTAAATCCTGTCTTCCTGCCCAGATATACAGGCACGGCGTCAGGAAACCGGGCTCGTTTCCGACATTGTAATAATCTTTGTCGAAAAAGATATTTAACCGATGAATGAACGCCTGATCTCCACCCGCTTTTCGAATGAGTCCGGCGACATCCTGCGGTACATACAGAGAATATTCCCAGGAAGTACTCTCGTAAAAAAAGTTTGGCCAGCTTCCGGCAGTGTGCGTAGTGAAATCCTTTTTCCAGGTGCCATTCGCATGACGCGGCCAGACAAATCCGGTAACTCCATCATTGCTCACCTCATGCCATAAATTTTTCCAGCTATTGGCACGCTCCTGAAAAGCATGATATAAGGAATCGTCACCTAATCCTTTGGCCACTTCCGAAATACAGAAGTCATCATAGGAATATTCGAGCGTTCTTGTACCAGCCCGTTCGTAATTGGTAGAAACATATCCGAGCGTTTTATAATCGTGGAGTCCGCCGCGCCCTTGTTTTCGTTGATCACCGCCAGCAGGTTTATTGGCATCTTTGAGCATGGCTTTCAACCCTTCCTGATAATTAATCCCTTTCAAACCTTTCACATAGGCATCGGCAATCAGTACTTCAGCATTAGAACCGCCTTGAGTGCGTCCATTGTCATTTCCGCTTCGGGCATCGGGCATGTAGCGATCGTGTTTATAGATATCGATCAGTGAACGAACAATATCCCGTTCCCGGTTGGGACTCAACAGCGTCAGAAGCGGATTGGATGAACGGAACGTATCCCAGATCGCGTAATAATCATCGTAATAAGGTTCATCGGAATGCCATTTGGGATTTTCACCAGTCCGGTCGGTTGGCATGAGCATGGCATGATACAACGCGGTATAGAATATATCTTTCCATGCGTTATTATTTGTTTTAATCGAAACCTTATCCAATTCTTTCTCCCATACATCCGATGCCTTTTGTTTGATACGGTTAAAATTCCACGTCTTAATCTCTGTTTGTGCATTCTGACGAGCTTTGGCCATGCTGATAAAAGAAATCCCCACTTTCACTTTTATAACCTGTCCCTTTTTGACCCGGTATGAAAAAACGGCCCCTGTTTTTTCGCCTGAATCGACCTGATTGCGTTTTCCAACGGTTAACTGTTTGCTTTTCCATGTAGCAAAATGATTAGCAGGCGTATCAAAATCAGCATAAAAATAGACGGTGTAAGCGCCACCTTCATTCCATCCGCCTCTTACACGATTATAACCTTCGATCACATGATTCGACAAGACATGCACCTCCGAACCGACCAATTGCTGACCTTCTCCATGACTTACCCCGCTTTGCAAAAAATGACCGGCATCGACTAAAATATGTCCCTCACCGGATTGATTAAAGGTATATCGATGAAAGACCGCGTGATGAGTAGCAGTTAATTCAACTTTGATATGATAATCGGATAAACTCACTGTATAATAACCGGGAGATGCTGATTCATCATTTCCATGTGACGAAACCTGAAATGGAGAACCTTTCCCCATAAAAGGCATAAACATAATATTTCCGTATTTGTCACCTCCACCCGTACCACTGACGTGAATATGACTAAATCCATTTATTTTGGCACCGACTTTATATCCCGAATTGGTATTATTATCCCCCATATCCGGTCCCACTTTAACCATGCCAAAGGGTAAGGTAGCCCCTACAAAAATATGTCCGCCCCCTTCGGTTCCAATAAAAGGATTAACATATCGGACCAAATGTTTACCATTCTGTCCCATGACTAAAGCCGGGAACATAATGAATAGTAATCCCCAAAAGGTTATTAATGAAGTTAGTTTGTTGATATGTTTATTATCCTTTTTCCTCATAAAATCCTTTTTTTAACATGGTGTTTGGAAGCGATATAATATAAATATAGAATTGAAACTACCATTACGTTTTTCCACCCCTAAATCCCCTCGTATAGTTAACTTTTTTGTTTTTATTTCATTTGAATACTCACTTTGCTGCCATTGTAATGAACGACTTTATCCGGTTTGACATTGAAATTCAATAATTGCGGATGCTCTTTACTGATCCATACAATGTTGAACGTCCGGTTCTTGATCATATCCGGAAATGAGCCTTCCCGTTTGCCGATGGTCAAAGTTTGGGTTTGATCGTTATACGTCATCGGGATCGTGACATGCTGTCCTTTTTGGTAGTCGTAGCTCACACCATCGTCTTCATACAGATTAAAATGGCCGTTTTGACCGGTGTAAACATATAAGGTGATCGGGTTGGATGGTTTTTGTCCGGTATATTGTTCGGCCGGTCCAAACGGAAGAATACTGCCGGCTTTAACGTAAACCGGGATCCGATCGTAAGGTGCCTTGGCATTGATGGTTTGTCCGCCCTTATAGAATGCATCGGTATTCAGATTGTACCAACCCGCAGTTTTGGGCAGATACACTTTCCGGCTCCTGGCCTTGTACGTGGTTACTGGATTGATCAGCAAATCGGGCCCAAACATATATTCATCCCGAATATCCCGAACGTTCTGATCATTGGGAAAATCCATCGGAAGTGCTCGCATGATGGTGTAATTATCCCAGTAGGTCATCCCGTCTAACGTATAAATATACGGCATCAGGCGATAACGCAGTTTATCATATTTGACAATACTGTTATACGTTCTGCTATCCGGAGGGGCAATATTGAAAACTTCTCGATATGGAAATTGTCCGTGCGCCCTGAATAATGGACAAAACGCGCCAAATTGATACCAACGGTCCTGAAGCTCACGCCACTCCTTGAGATTTTTTTTATTAGGATGAATGTAGCGGCTTTCCACGGCAAAACCGCCAATATCCATCGTCCAGAACGGATTACCTGAGATCGAATAATTCAATCCGACCCCGATTTGATTTTTCATGTCCAGCCAGGTAGTCCCGATATCACCGCTCCAGATAGACGCCGAATACCGTTGCAGTCCGGCATATGCCGAACGGGTCAGAATAAACACGCGCTGATTCGGTTTGGCCTGACGTTGTCCTTTATAAAACGCTTCGGCATCGACAAGTGGATACGCGTTGAAATATTCGGCCGACGGTCCCAAATAGGTCGGATTCATCAGTTCTTTACGTTTCTGAATGGTGGTGTTGGAATAGATATCCGGTTCCGAAGCATCCAGCCACCAGGCGTTTACACCCAGTTTAAACAGACGATTATCGACCATATTCCAAAAGGCTTTGCGAGCATGGGGATTGAACGCATCATAAAAAGTTGAAACATAACCGACCCAATCTTTTTGCTGATCTTCCACATTCTTTTTGTAGAGCCAGCCATTGCTCCAGAATCGTTTGAATGCCTTGGTATCTTTATAAAATTTAGGCCAGACCGAGATCATATAATGGAAATGATCGCTATGCAGATCCTGAATCATCTGTTTCGGATGCGGATACCGTTTCGGATCAAATCGTTGATTTCCCCATTTGTTCTTCTTCCAGTAAAACCAGTCTTGTACAATGTTATCAACCGGGATGTTCAACTTACGGAATTTCCGGGCAACCGAAAGAATCTGTTTTTGAGAGTCATAATGCTCACGGCTTTGCCAGAAGCCCATAGCCCATTTTGGCATAATCGGTTGTTTGCCGGTCAGTTGACGATATCCGCCGATCACATCATCCATGTTATGTCCGTAGACAAAGAAATAGTTGAGCTGTTTGGCCACCTGCGAGTAGAGTGAGAGCTCGTGATTATCCAGCTTCGGCATGGGTTTTCGCCATTTTAGGGAGATGAATGACTGTCCGCCGTCTGGAATCCATTTAATCCGGATGGGAACTTTTTGACCTTTTTTCATCTGAACATCAATTTTCGATGTCACCGGATTCCAGGCCTGCCGCCAACGATCGACGCGGAGTTTACCATCGATCCATATTTTTACAAACCCGGCGGATGTCAGGGCAAATTTGTGTTTTCCACCGTATTGAGACTCCATCGCTCCCCGCCATTCGACGATGCTATTGTTCATCTCCTTACCTTCAAATCCTTTTGGGAAACTCTTGAGTTTACTTAAAAACTGATAATCAATCTGCTTTTCGGTACGCTGATGATAGACATGATTCGTATCAGACTTTTCCATGTACTTAGCGGTTAGTCCACCCGGCTGACCTTTGCCATTATACAGAGTCAAACCTGTTGCGGAAGGTTCCTTGTAAGGGTTTGGATCGCCAAATCTTGTGATGGAGTAATTATCCCACAAAATTCCATAATTCCGGCTGGAAACCAGGAAAGGCACGGCCGCCTCGGTATTATGTTGAGCCAGCGTTACATCATGGCCTTTCAGATTGACGAACCGTTTTTGGTGTTCTCCAAGTCCGTAAAAAGCTTCGTTTTGTGGTGAATCGAACACCTGACGAATATGATAGAATGATTGACTATCCACTTTAGTTGGAGTGAATGAGCTGCCGCCATCGGAAGCTTCCTGCAAGATCACTTTTCCCTGTGCGTTTCGAAAAGTAACGCGTCCGGTATTCATAGAAACAGCCGCTTGCAGGCTATCGGTACGCAGAATCACATCGTTATTCTGTCGCGTCACGTTCCAATTGACCTGTTTCCGGTAATTTTTCGTCAACATCAAATTGGTCTCATGATGAAATTGATCGGTCGGAGTGGCCGTCACATGAATAATTTTATTACCGACCACTTGCAGTTTGATCTTAGACGGAGCACTGGTATTCGTTTTATGTAGCGACACCACAATTCCGTCACTAACTTTTTTATAACTGGATGACTGACAGGAGATCAAAAATGCCAAAGACATCACCACTCCCATCAGCAATATTTGATGAATTTTTTGAATCATGGTTTACAATTAATAATGTATAATTAGTAATTAGAAATCAGCCTCTTATTGTGATAAAATCCTAAATTAACGTGATTTCGATATAATTACAGAATTATTTATTTCCTATGCACACCTAGAAGATCTCTCACCCAAAAAGCGGGTTCGAGATGACGTCTTTGAGTGATGTTCGTTAAACCATCAACATCATCTTCGTTCCTACGCGTCATTTCGACCGGAGGGAGAAATCTTCAAAGTAACCTATTCAATCCAAAACGTTGTTTTAAAGAGGATTTTATCTCGAACTCTCGTTAAATTAGGTATCCCAATCCGATAATTTGGGAAAGTTGTACTGTTAACTGTTAACTGATTACTGATTACTGTTAACCGGCTTAATTACAGCTACCCATCCGCCACCGGGTGCCATATGAATCAGCAAATTTGTTTTTTGATTCACTTTTAATGTGTCCAGTTTGTAATCGCTGCCAATTCTGTCAGCATTGACTCCATCAGAAAATACTTTTGCGGTATATTCTCCTTTCCCTAAAAAGGATAAGAACAGATTAACATTACGCGGGGTCCAGTTTGTCATTCCGCCTACATACCAGGTATTTCCCTTGCGGCGTGCCGTAAGCAGATATTTTCCGATTTTGCCGGCAATGGGAACCGTCTGATCCCAGGTTGTCGGCACCTTTTTAAGATACGTTAATACATTCGGGTCCGCCTGGTAGGTCGTTGGAGCATCGGCCAGCATTTGTAACGGTGCATAATAAGCCACATACATCGCTAATTGCTGACAACGGGTTCCCATCGTCATCGGACGATTCATAATCGGTCTGAAATCCTGTTTATTATAATTATGCATTGATCCGGGCGTAAAATCCATTGATCCAGCCACCAGACGTGTGAATGGTAACATTACGTTATGTCTTGGTGTATCTTTTTTCGACCACTTATTGTATTCGAGTCCGAGCACGGCTTCCCTGTTAATAACATTCGGATACATTCTGGATAATCCGGTTGGTTTGAAAGCCCCATGAAAATCGACCATTAAATGATGTTTTGCTGCCATTTCTGCAGTTCTGCGATAAAAATTCACCTCGATTTGATCGTCCCGATCCATGAAATCAACTTTTACACCGGCTATTCCCCATTTTTCAAACTGATCCATAGCCTGCTGCATCTGACTATTGAGAACGCGCGCGATGCACCACAATATCAATCCCACATGTTTTTTATGAGCATAAGCGGCTAACTCTTTAATATTCAGTTTCGGATTAACTTTGAGCAGATTGAACTGATCGGACCATCCTTCATCAAGATTAACATAGGGGATCCCATTCTCACTGGCAAAATCAATAAAATACTTATAAGTGTTCATATTAATGCCCGTCGTGAAATTCACCCCCTTCAAATTAAGGGCATTCCACCAATCCCATGATACCAAACCTGGTTTTATCCAGGAGGTATCTTCCAATTTATTATGAGGAGCAAGAAGATAAACCAGTTGTGTATTCAATAAATCCTTATCCTGTTTTGCCAGCACCATCAATCGCCATGGAAAAGAGCGTGTTCCCTGAGTCTTAGCAATATAATCGGCTCTCTGAGTAACCGTCTGATCATAATTATTATGGCCGGCATGTTCTGTTTTTGTGGGATAGGCCGGCATGATTGCTTTTAAGGTATTCTCCTGCTGCGGATCGGGCACCAGATACTCACCGGGATAATCCAGTAAGGAAGCTTCGGTAATGGCCACTTTTATACCACTGTTATGATCGATGACCATGGGCAATGCTACTTTCACCGAATCAATGTTGGAAATGGGCCCGTATGAATAATTAGACTCATAACCGTGCCATCTTGTACTTCCGGGATTCAGATACCAGGCTTTTTCATTAGTGGGAAAATGATATTCTACTTCTTCATTTTTGACTTCAATCTGACCTTTTAAATTGGTCATGAATCGATAAGCCACTCCGTTATTGAAAACCCGGAAAATGAGTGAAAAATGTTTCCTGAAACGCAATCTGATCTGATTATAATGATCCTGAATATGATCATTAGCTCCGTACAATGGCGTTACTGTTTTATTCTCACTATGACGATAAATATGCCGTAACCGCGGTTTACTACCTAAAACATCTCCATTTTCTAAAGTCATTGCTATGGGAGAATTTTGGATAATCGATTTCCCATTCATTGTAACCGCATATGATATATTGGTTCCGACCGTAACAGTGACCTTGACCTGCTTATTCGGCGAATATACCGTCACATCCCGATTACGACGGGCTGCATTTGCATTACTAAAAAGTCCACATAGCCCTAATACTATGATCCATAAATATTTCACACTACCTCCTTATTTTAGACGATTGATCCGAGACACTAAACGATAGCTGTTTTTGATACAGTTATTAAGGGAAATAGCCTAATCCATTAACTTAGCTATTTAATATTGATTATCTGTGTATTAATGCACACTGATAATTACCGTTCGCAGTCCTTTGTCCGCCGTCATCCTAATTAAAAAATTTTATGATTTTGTTAAATGTAATCACTTACATACTCAATCGAATATTACGAGATCCCGCCTGTAAGTGAACCACATGTTTGTGCCAAGTAAAAGTGCCGGATTCATTACCCGGAAGCACCACTTTACCCGTCAGCTGATTGCCATTACGATGCAATTTTAGTTCAATCTCACCTTGCGGGGTCGGCACGGTGGTGTTGATCCATTTTAAGCTTCCCAAATGGGGTTGAATGCTCACTTTTTGAAAGCCAGGCTGTGCCGGTTGAATACCTGCAATAGTTGTCATCATTTCATAAACCGGACTTGAACTCCAGCCGTGACAATCGGAACGTGTGGGTTCGGGCGTTTCGGCAAAAGTGCTTAATCCTAAATGTAGCATATGATCCCACGGTTTTAATGTCCCGATCAATTCATTTCCCAAACCTGCTTTTTTTAAAGCCTGAAAAAGATAAAAATGATAATAATAGGTTGTCTGTATGAGACTTTTATCAGCAAGCACTCTTTTCATGACTCTTTTTGATTTAGCAGGAGTGAACATCCCGTCAAGTACAGCCATTACGTTCGCATGCTGACTAAATTCTTTTTTCTGTGGTGTATCGGCAAGCAATCCTTTATTTGCATCCCAGCACCAATGATAGACTCCTTTTTTCAAGCGTTTAGCTGTTTTTCGATAACGGTCCGCTACATCCGGATAACCCATTTTTTCACTCATTTGAGCGGCCATCTGTAACGCATAGACATATTGCAAAGTGATGATAGATGAATTACCCGAAATGGCTCCAGGCGGTACGCCACGGTGAACAAATGACCAGTCTACAAACTCCCAGCGCGGTAACGGTCCGAGCATATCATGCTGATCGATGTGCTTATGAAACCAATCCATCACTCCATGAATGGGGGTTGTAAGATGACTGACATATGTGGAATCGCCAGTATACATCCAGTAATCGTGAACCATCGCTACCCAAAACAGGGAAAAAGGCGGAATAATCTGCTGATTATAAGCCGGATAACGGGCTTGCGTTAATCCATCCGAAACGCGGGAATCATTGAACAAATCAATCGCTTTTCTCAGTAATCCCGGATTTCCTGAAACGTAGGTGCTCACCAATCCTTCAATCCGGGTATCTCCATCATATTGCATTTCTTCATAATAGGGACAATCCATATACGTCTCGTGCGAACATAACCGAACGGTCCGCCATCCCACATTCCATATTTGATGCAACTTTGAATCGTTGCTTTGAAATGTAGCAACCTGTTTGAAAGGAAAAGCGGTAAAAATCCCATAATAATCATTCAACTGAAGGGGCTGATTGGCCGTTTGTATATCCATTTTTATGTAGCGATAGGTTCGCCACCATAAGGTACTAAATACTCTGTTCTGTCCTCCATCAGCAATAAAGGTGTCACCATATCCAATCAGATGTTTTCCTTCAATATTATTCCGATTCCCTTTTTTCCCTTTTTTATTGAAAAGAGCTTCGGCGTAAGTAAACTGTATCTTCGATCCTTTACCACCGCTAACATTTAAAACCGGAAAAGCGGTGGTCTCATACCCTTGATTAATCAATAATGTTACATGCTGATGCGCGGGTATAGTAACCGATTGACCTTCCAGAAATTTGGAACTAATCGTTACGCCACCACTTTGACGGGCAATCGCTTTCATGCGCGATTTCTTATTTTCCATTTTGGGCAACTGTCGCGGTACAAGCTGCCATCCATTATAGACCCCAGCCTGATTTCCACTCCGACTTATACCGTGTCTTAACTGAATAGGTTTTAACCAAGAAGCGTCATTAAAATCCAATTTCTTCCATCCCCATTGATATTTCGAGCCATCAATTTTCAACCCTGGGCCAACGGCAAAATACGCATGCAACTTCCTGCGATTAATGGGTTCCACCTGATAAGCTTGATCTTTGGTGACTTTCCATTTCTTATTCGAATTTACAACGGAGTTAGCGCTATCATCGGCTTGTAGTAAAAAAGCGGTTTTATAACTTTGAATGGCATCCGGGCGGTATTTACCAAAATTCCAAACCGTTGCCGCTATTACATTATGCCCTGATTTAAGGTAAGGAGCAATATTTACAGTCTCAAAACGCCAGTGAGCCAGATCCCCTTTTGACGGACCATTCGATACATAATGTCCGTTTACATAAAGTTTATATCGATTGTCCGCGGAAACATGAATTACAAACGCATTCGGTTTATTCATCAAATTAAAATCTCTTCGATAATGATACACTCCGAATTTGGAAAGAGAACTGTGAGGGGGAGCGATCCAATAAGCCGGCCAGGTATTATGAAATAATCGCGGATTTATTCCTGTTTCCTTTTGAGATATTTTTGCCTCGGTCATCGTAGTACTCAAAAGCAGGAAAATCAACAGGCCACCTAACACTGGGAAAAATCTTGAAATCCGAATTTTCGTCTTCATTTTACTTCCTACTTGTTATCATTATTCTTTTTAGAAATCGTTTCTCGCTTTGATGCCTTGAACAAACCAAAATTCGATAAAGCCGGTGTATTATTATAAGATAAAAACAGGATTCTTATCTGATTGGTCGTTACCGGGTGAATTCTTAATAAACGCTTATATCCTATAGTTGTTCCGTTTGCAATATCCTGCCAGCGACCGTTTAAAAAGGCCTGTACCGCGAAAGCGCCGATACGCTGACCATATTTTATCGGTTCCTGTAACTCAATCCGGTCGAATGTTTGGAATTTGCTGAGTTGTATGGTCAGCATAGGTTTATGGTCAGAAGGACTCGCCGCCCAGAAACTTTTTTGCGGTTCGTTATCAACAATATTATTTCCGGCAAACTGATGGCTGTTTTTATATTTGCTGGTGCTAAAGACTATCGCATTTTTAGCCAGATTGTGAGCAAACGTCTCCTTAATGATTGAATGAAATTCCTTTATCGATTTAATATCCGGTTTACTAATGAGTCCTTTTTTGTTCGGTGGTAAATTGATAAGAAATACGCCATTTCGTCCTACCGATTTATAATAAATATCGACTAACTTTTGGGGTGATTTTACCATCGTATCCTGTGAAGCATGATAATACCAGCCCGGACGTATAGAGACATCACATTCTCCGGGAACCCATTTTTTCCCATATGGATCCCCTTGATTCTGATAGATGAAATGAGTGTGACCAATTTTTTCCCTTGAAGGGGTAAGCATACTCCAATCTGTTTTTCCGGCCACTCCACCTTCATCGCCAATCCAGCGGATATCGGGACCTACATCCGAGAAAATATTACAATCCGGTTGTAATTTTCGAATCATCGCCCACCATGCTTTAAAGTCGTATATGGATTTCTTGGCATATTTTGGACTTTTAGCTCCATCAAACCAGAATTCTGAAATTTTTCCATAATTGGTCAGCAGTTCTCTCATCTGATTTTCATAATAGGTGATATAAGCAGGCGTTCCGTAGCTTTTCGCATGCATATCCCACGGCGATAAATAAACGCCAAACTTGAGACCTTCTTTCTGACAGGCTTCGGATAAATCTTTTACAATATCACCATTTCCATTTTTCCAGGGACTGCTGGCTACCGAGTAATTGGTATATTTGGAGGGCCACAAACAAAATCCATCGTGATGTTTAGCTGTCAGGATTAGTTCTTTTATGCCTCCGGCTTTGGCCACTTTCGCCCATTGCATAGCATTCAGATCTTTAGGATCAAAAACATTCGGACTGATTTCACCTGTTCCCCATTCCCGATTGACATAAGTATTTAAACCAAAATGGATAAAACCAATAACTTCCATCTCCTGATGTTCAATTTGTCGTTTGGTGGGAACGACCTTATTAGGTGGAAATTTAATTTTATTCTGAGCCATTAACGAACTCGTGACCAAACAGGTCAGTGCCAAAACCAGACCAAGAGACTTCATATCATCTGTTTAAATCGTGTGAGAAATTAGCTTTAGTCTTAACTATTAATTGTTCTGATAAAAGGCAACCATGAAATATACCATTCGTACTCTTAAAAGGATTTTTTTGTACTGATTTACAGAACTGTGAAACTTTTTACGAGTTGAGGATTTGGGGATAGTTTGTTAACGCTGACAGGTCCCTGGGACGCTGACAGGTTAACAAACCTGACAGCGTCTGAAAGACCGGTAAGCGTTTGTTATGAAACTTATTTCCCGGATGGTTTATAAACTGCAACGCAAACCGTAGAATCGGCAGCACCATAATAGAGATACCATTTTTTATGAAAGGGTACTAAACCCTCTAAAAACGTCACATGATTCACATTGCCTTTTTTTTCATACGCTTTTTCCGGACGGAAGAAATTATGATCGGTACGTTTCAACAAATGTCCAGGGTTATGGGGATCAAATAAAGCCTGTCCAGCAGAATAGGTTGCTACCGGCAAATGGACATCCCCGGAATCGGCGGCATTTTTACTGTTGTATATTAACAAAATGCCGTCGTTCATAATCATCGCTGGTGGACCTGATTCTACAAGATCACTATCGAATTTGCCCTTTCGGGGTTCTAAAGCCGGTTTCAGATTACCATCTCCATCGGTCACCGGAGTCCAGTCGGTCAGATTGTCTGATGTAGCCAGGTAGATATTTGTATCCCCCCAGTACATCCAATACTTCCCGTTAATTTTGGCAGCAATTAGATGATCACCTTCTTTACGCGTAATGATCGCGCCTGATTTGGACCATAAATTGATATATTTACCATGATCGGCCTTAGCAAAAACCGGTCCCTGTTTAGTCCAATGACGAAGATCTGTTGAAGTCGCCTCACAAAGCCTGGCCGTTTTACCGTCATAAGAAGTATATGTCATATAATACCTGCCCGAGCTATCTTGAACCACTCTCGGATCTTCCGTCCCCCCTTCCCATTCATACTTTTTCATGGCATCATTTGCTGGATATAATACCGGATGGGAAAGCCGGTCAAATGATATCCCATTACTGCTCCAGGCTAATCCAACCCGGGATGTTCCTTTATATTTGCCAATAAAATCTTCAGCCCGATAGAGCAAAAAAACGGTATCGTTACGAACGACCGCCGCAGGATTAAAGGTATGGTTACCTTCCCATTTTACCGGCTTATTACGAATGGGATCATTAAATGTAATTTGGGCATCCGGTTTAATAATCGGATTAGCCTTATTAACCCGTTTAAAGGGACCTAATGTCCAGGACGGCATTTCCCCTGATGTCCTTTTCTGATTGTTATTCTGCGTTTTTGAACAACCAGTCCATATCAAACCAAACATCAAAACAGAAAACAGACCACCAATTATTCTTCTCATTACAAATTGACTATCCTTCATGATTCCTCTTTTTCTACTATAATTTTATTTAAAATGAATATGAATATATATATTACAAATAAAAAAACAATCTCAGATTGATACCAAAGAATGAACGAGTCAAAATCCATTAACTCGTTCATTCAGCCTGTCATTAATTATTTTTCTGAGTATACAGCTTGTTTAAATAAAGCAATTGTTTTCGATGTTTTGAAGGTCGTAGAAAGGTGTGTACATCAATTTGCATAACCTCATGTTTATTTCCCAGATTAAACGGAGCCCAGAACGGAACTCCAAGTCCATTAGGATTGCCATGTTTGACGAAATTGGCATCAAAATCCTGGAAAATGTGGGAAACTTTATAATCGCCCGGCTGCCAGTCGTACACTCTATTCGTCGGCAAATTACCCATGACATATTCGATTTCCGCTGAATGAACAGCGCCCGTCGGACGAGAATTCTGTCCATTTTTAGATGGATTCCTTTTTTTAGGCCGGGCTCTTGAAAAGTAATAACGGTAAACCGGCTGACCACCTGTTTTGCTTTGCAGTTCGGCCCATTTCCAGGTACTAAATAATGTAAAACGATCACTGGCCAGACTTGTTCCGGATTCTTTAACCTGCTGCTCATTAGCATGAGGAAACAACTTCAATATTTGGTCCGCATGATCACCATAATCTTTTTTAACCACTTTCTCGAAATTTTCCGGTATCGGTTTCTTTCCCATTAATAAAGCCTGATATCCCATTTCTTCCGAATTCCATCCCAGTAAAAGGGGAACATGAGCCTGTTTTCCAGCTTCGAAAATTTTTGTTGGAGATTCGGGCAGAAAATACCCATCAATATCATCCGAGAAATACGGGCTGCCTTTCTCTCCGGTAGCTTTCAATAACTTGGAAGCAGGCATAGCTCTCAGCTGAGCCAATGATGAAGCTCCCACCATCTTGGCAAATTTCTCACCTTGTTGCTCGGCTTTTTTTAGAGGAGTTGGTGTTAACGGACCAAATAATCCGCCACTTTCTCCAACAGCACCTCTAAATAAATTTTGGGATAAAGGAGACGCCATCAATCCGCTTACCGACATTGAACCAGCCGATTCTCCGTCGATAGTCACTTTATTAGGATCACCACCAAAAGCGGCGATATTTTTTTTAACCCATTTCAGAACCTGCACCTGATCCATTAAACCATAATTTCCAGCGGCATGATGCGGTGACTCTTTGGCGAGTCCCGGGTAAGCGAAAAATCCAAATACGTTTAAACGGTAATTGGCCGTAACTGTTACAATTCCTTTATTCCGTGCCATGCTTTCGCCATCGTATCGATATTCGGATCCGTCACCTGCCATAAATCCACCACCATAAAAATACACCAAAACAGGAAGATGTTCTTTTTTCGCCTCAGAAGGACTTACCGGCGACCAGACATTCAGATAAAGGCAATCTTCACTCTTTTTAGGAAATCGAAAATTCATATCTGAAAAGATAGGACGCTGCATGCAACCGTTCCCAAAATGATCCGCTTTTAATACGCCACTCCACATTTTGGCCGGTTTTGGCGGCTTCCATCTTAAATTTCCGACGGGTGGTTGCGCATAAGGAATGCCCTTATAAATATAAACGCCGGAATCATTGATCCCCTGTATAGCTCCATCCACCGTATTTA
Source organism: Balneolales bacterium (assembly GCA_035267005.1). Classification (GTDB taxonomy): domain Bacteria; phylum Bacteroidota; class Rhodothermia; order Balneolales; family DATFMH01; genus DATFMH01. Next base: position 4,678 of record DATFMK010000835.1, on the reverse strand, counting down.
CCTGAGGGGGAGTCGAATAATTGGAATTAGATTGGGCTTTTGCCGAAAGGATATTTAAAAACCCCAAAAGACATAGAATTGAAATTGTTTTCATGACATAAATTAAAATTAAATTAAGCTGTTTGAGAATATCTCCGAGATCATTACAAGAAGCCTATGCAAAATCGTTCTTTTGCCCAATATCTGCATTTTCACGACTTCTAAATCCTCGAATATGCTCAATATACCGCGGTTTAGAAATCGCTCAGGCTTTGATATTGAACAAAATTCCTGGTTTTGTAAAGCCTTCTACAAAATTGATGACATCGATTCTCTATTGTAATGATATTTTTTTATAATCTCATCAATTTCAATTCATTAATGTTAACTTGAGTTCGAGATAAAATCTATTTAAATAGCGTTTTTAATCGCTACAGCACTCTGAAGATTTCTCTCTATGGTCGAAATGACGCGAATCGACGCTAAATAATGGTGAAATTTAAAAAACCATTTAGTGGCGTCATCTCGAACCCGCTTATTGGGTGAGAGATCTTATAAACATGAATATGGAACAAAATAAATTCATATTTATGCATAGAATTACATCGAACTCACGTTAATGTTATTGGGATATAAGGCTGTAAATCACTTTTTATGGATTTAGCTAATTACCTTTACTTTTTTACGTAATTGTTTAACCAGGTTTCATCAAAATAATATTTCACAAATGTCTTCCTCTTTGTCCCGGATACAATCGATCGTTCTTGTTCTTTTTACTCATCTCTTTTTACCGATTCTGTATATCATTACCATTTTTGATTCTACAATCCGTTCTGATATTGGTGGAATGGTTCAGGTATTGTTTGTGATTGTTTATCTGTACTGGATTTTTCTGATTGGCGCCTGGGGCTGGCTGGGCCATTACACACGATGGTTTATGATCTTGTTTATTCCACCAATTGTCATAAAATTAATATTTACCTGGTATCATTTTCCTTTATGGTCAGGTTTTAATTTTAATTTCGGAATTTATCTTTTCCTGTTTATCGTTTTTACCTATTTGACCATTCAGGCTTTAAGAGGTCGATCTGAACCGGAAGGAGTCCTTACACTTTCATCTCCGTTAAATAATGGACGATTCCTGGTGGCCCAAGGCGGCTCAACTCATATTCTGAATCAGCATCGGATGAATATCGCTCAAAAAAATGCAATGGATATCGTTAAAATCAACAATCTTGGATTCCGGGCAAACGGATTATACCCTTCAAATAAAGAACGCTATTTCATTTGGGATGAACCTGTTTATAGTCCCTGCGATGGAACCGTAATAAGTGTAAGAGACGATCAGAAAGATTTTAATCCACCAGAAAAAGATGCTCAACATCCCGCAGGAAATTTCATTAAAATTGATTTTGACGATGGGATATTACTGCTTGCTCATCTCAAGAAAAACAGTATTGTAGTTAACGAAGGTGATTCGATACAACAAGGTGATTTAATTGGTTATATCGGGAATTCGGGTCATACAACGGAACCCCATCTTCATATTCATGCCGAATCAAAATCGAATAAGCACACAGGAATTCCAATAAAATTTGGTACGGAATATCTAAAACGAAATGATATCTTAAAATATCGTGTTAATTGAACGATTATCAGTATCTATTTTAAAAACAGCAAATGAAAGAATTCGGAATTTAAATCTTTATTTATTGAATCTCACTTACGACATTCTATCATCATTACGCCAAAACTTTTGACAAACATGATCTCTCTATGAATATACCATCTCGTAATCAAATTATTATTTACGGACTCATCGTAACCCTGATCATTGTGGTGATCGCTTTTTTTTGGTCACCCATTTTATGGTTATTTGTGCTGCTTGGTCCGGCCATTCTTTTGGGTCTATTCGATATGATTCAAAGGAAACACACCATTCTTCGAAATTTTCCTTTGCTCGGTCATTTTCGTTTTTGGCTGGAATCTTTAGGTCCGGAATTGCATCAGTATTTTGTAGAGAATAATACGGATGGTGCACCTTTCAATAAAAATCAGCGCTCCTTTGTATATAAGCGATCAAAAAAGAGACTGGAAACACATCCTTTTGGAACAGAATTAAATGTTTATGATGATGCGTATGAATGGGCGCCTCATTCCATTTATGCCAAAGATGTCATGGAAGAACCCCCAAGAGTTACGATCGGTGGCTCCGGCTGTAAAAAACCTTATGACGCGGCGTTGTTCAACATCTCTGCGATGAGTTATGGAGCGTTAAGTGCCAACGCGGTCAGAGCCCTGAATAAGGGAGCTAAAATAGGCGGATTTTTCCATGATACTGGGGAAGGAGGAATCTCCCCTTATCATCTCGAAGGTGGTGGTGATCTGGTTTGGGAAATTGGATCAGGATATTTCGGCTGCCGGACCAAAGACGGACATTTTTCTGAAGAACAATTTCAGAAACAAGCAGTTAATCCGGTTGTAAAAATGATTGAAATCAAACTGTCGCAGGGAGCTAAACCGGGACATGGTGGGGTACTGCCCGCCGTTAAAAACACACCCGAAATTGCTAACATCCGAGGAGTGGAACCATATACAAAAGTGGTCTCTCCAGCCTATCATAAGGCTTTTTCAGATGCAAAAGGATTATTACAATTTGTTCAAAAGCTGCGTGAATTGTCTGAAAACAAACCGGTAGGTTTCAAACTATGTATCGGAAGTAAAAAGGAATTTATCGACATTTGTGAAAGCATGATCGAAACGGGCATTAAGCCTGATTTCATCACAATTGATGGTAGTGAAGGTGGAACCGGCGCCGCTCCAATTGAGTTTTCGGATTCCATGGGGATGCCGCTTGAGGAAGGTTTGACTTTCGCCGTAGATACCCTGAAAGGTTATGATCTCAAAAAAGATATTCGCGTAATTGCCAGCGGAAAAATTATCACGGCTTTTGACATTATTAAGAATCTTTGCCTGGGAGCCGATCTGTGTAACAGTGCCCGCGGAATGATGTTCGCATTAGGCTGTATACAGGCTTTAAAATGCGACAGCAATGAGTGTCCAACAGGTGTGACTACTCATAAGTCATCCCTGACTCAAGGTTTGGTCGTCTCCGACAAATCAGTCCGTGTGGCTAATTATCAGGGAGAAACCGTGAACGCAGCTCTGGAACTTCTGGCTGGAATGGGAATTGACGATCTCTCCAATTTAAATCGTTCTCTGATCTACAAACGAACCGCACCGGATAAAATGGCTTCATTCGACATTCTCTATCCACCTATTAAAACGGGAAGATATATTAGTGAAAAGTGAAAAGTGAAAAGTGAACAAAAGTGCTGGATTCGCCGCTTGTCGTCAAGTAAATATTGTAATATCTTCTATTTATAGGAAATATTGATATTTACAAAATCAATATTTTTTAAGTGATTTAAAACTGCTAACTGCTACTATGAAAGCAATGGTCTTAGAAAAACCGGGTCAGCCGCTGGTAGAAAAAGACTTACCCATACCGAAACCATCCGACGATCAGGTCCTCATTAAAATTCATACCTGCGGGGTATGCCGGACCGATCTTCACATTGTTGATGGGGAACTCACAGAACCCAAACTACCCCTTATTCCCGGTCACGAAATCATCGGTACTATTGTGGATCGTGGGAAAAATGCCAAACGCTTTAAAAAAGGAACCCGCGTCGGTGTTCCATGGCTTGGACATACCTGCGATCATTGTTACTATTGCGATCATGAAATGGAGAACCTCTGTGATGATGCTCAATTCACCGGTTATCAGATCGATGGCGGTTATGCCGAATATACGGTAGCCGATGAGCATTTTTGTTTTCCTATTCATGACCGTTTTTCTGATTTACAAGCAGCCCCGCTGATGTGTGCCGGATTGATCGGGTATCGCTCGTATTCTATGACTGGCGATGCCAAACGCATTGGCTTCTATGGTTTTGGAGCGGCAGCTCACATCCTTATTCAACTCGCTAATTATCAAAACCGGGAGATTTATGCGTTTACAAGACCGGGTGACACCAAAGGACAACAATTCGCTAAAGAGTTGGGCGCTGTATGGGCCGGAGGATCCGATGAATTGCCACCTGAAGAACTCGATGCAACAATTATATTCGCTCCGGTTGGCCCATTGGTTCCCGCTTCCCTTAAAGCAGTACGAAAAGCCGGCATCGTGGTTTGTGCCGGAATCCACATGAGTGATATCCCGTCATTTCCATACAAACTTCTTTGGGAAGAACGACAAGTACGCTCAGTAGCCAATCTTACGCGAAAAGATGGTGACGAATTTTTGTCACTTGCTCCTGAAGTTCCCGTAAAAACGGAAGTTCATTCCTATCCCCTATCCAAAGCGAATGATGCCTTAAACGATTTACGATCCGGTGCTTTCGAAGGCGCGGCCGTTTTGACAGTGAACAGTTAACATTTTATTGTGGTTGTTTATTATTGATTTACGCTAAATTGATTTATCTCGTTCCTGACATCCCGTTGGGAACATAACCTAACGTGACGACGGACCATCGACGACACAGAGCTGTTTTGATGCATAAAGCATGATTCCGATACCGAACTCACGTTGATGATACGGTTTTTCAGCATAAATAATGTTTAATTACTATCAGAGTATTTCTCAGTCGTCGGTAGTCGGTGGTCGGTTGTCGGTTGTCGGTTGTCGGTTGTCGGT
>DATFMK010000834.1:0-8259 GCA_035267005.1 Balneolales bacterium | reverse complement strand
CATTGTGAGTATGCCGCTTGTTTTGCCACCTACGGTTCTTGGTTTTTATCTTTTGGTCGCTTTTTCACCTGCACATTTTCCCGGCAATGCACTGAGTGATCTTTTCAATCTTCGTCTGGTTTTTACTTTTAAAGGACTGGTTTTGGCTTCAATGATTTACAGTCTCCCTTTCATGGTTAATCCGATCCAATCGGGACTGGAAAGTTTGCCCGAAACGTTGAAAGAGGCTTCTTATACCTTAGGCAAATCCAGATTCAAAACGCTGATGGAGGTCCTTCTACCCAATATCAAACCATCACTGCTGACCGGAATTGTGCTTAGTTTTGCGCACACCATCGGTGAATTCGGCGTGGTTTTGATGATTGGCGGAAATATTCCCGGGAAAACCCGTGTGGCTTCACTGGCCATTTATGATGAAGTAGAAGCCCTGAATTATCACAATGCCAATGTCTACGCACTGATACTTTTTGTCATTACTTTTTTGATCCTGTTGTCGGTACATTACGTCAATCACAAATATTTGAAATCGGTACGGCTTTGATCAGACTTCAACTCTATAAAATGCTAAAAACATCGGATGGCTCGTTACCGCTCGATATCGATCTTAAAATTGAGAATGGTGAATTCATCACCATTGAAGGACCGTCCGGTGCCGGTAAAACAACCATTTTACGAATGATTGCCGGTTTATTAAAACCAGAAAAAGGACGGATTGAAGTCGGTGGTGATATCTGGCTCGATATAAAAACCAACATCTTCCTTCCCCCACAAAAACGTGGCGTCGGATTGGTATTCCAGGATTATTCCCTGTTCCCTAATATGACCATTCAGCAAAATCTGGAATTTGCACTTGATCATAAAAAGGAAAAGAATTTTATTCCGGAAGTCATTGAAATTATGGAGCTGGGGGCTTTAAAAGACCGCTATCCACAAACATTATCGGGCGGACAACAGCAACGGGCAGCTTTGGCAAGAGCGATTGTTCGAAAACCCAAAATCCTTCTTCTGGATGAACCGCTATCCGCTTTAGATGCTGAAATGCGCTTAAAACTTCAGGATTATATCCTTAAAGTTCATCGGAAATTAAACTTGACCACCATATTGGTCAGTCATAATATCTCCGAAATCTTCAAGATGTCTGATCGGGTCATTCGACTAAATCAAGGGAAAATTATTCATGAGGGAAGTGCCGCCAACGTCTATGTTAAGAATTATATCAGTGGAAAATTCCGGTTCACCGGCGAGGTTTTGCACATAGAACGGAACGAAGTAGTCGCCATCGTCAGTGTGTTGGTAGGCAATAATATCATCAAAGTCATTGAAACTGAAAATAATCCGGAATCTTTAAAAGTTGGGGATAAAGTGATGATTGTTTCGAAAGCGTTTAATCCGTTGATTATCAGAATTGGGGAGTAAAGTTGGACAATGTGTGGAAGTTTTCAGCGGTCAGCCATAAGTGAGAACAACGGAAGGGGATTGCCGCGTCGATCGCATTCGCTCTCCCCTCGCAATGACACCATGACATATATTATTAATTATCAATAATTTAAATATATTTTTTTAAATAAATCATTCAATGATAAAAGCACCCTTCCAAACTACATAAATCCTAAAAATTAATTTTTGTCGATTTAGCGATGATTATTAATACCAAATGTTTACTTTTATTTAAGGAATGAAAATATTTGTAATACTTAAGAATTACAGATCTAATTATATTGAAATTATATAATTGTGGAGGGATCTGTTTTCGTATCATCTGTACAATTTTTTGTCAATCAATTTATTAAAAAATTTCGGGGTGTGTCATATGAAAAATATACTCTTACTATTGCTGGTATTGTTTTTTTCATCAGCAAAAGCGCAAAACCATTCTATTAATTTGATACCAAAACCTGTTGAGATGAAACAACTCTCGGGTTTTTATACACTGACAAACACGGCCACCGTTCGTTACAATAATCCTTATGCCCAAAAAGTGGCTGATATGCTTGTTGAGAAATTAAATGTTCCAACCGGTTTTTCATTAAAAGCTGAAGATGGAAAATCCGGTGATATCCAACTCAATCTCAATAGGAGATCCGATAAAACCATAGGGAATGAAGGCTATACGCTAAATACTACTTCTTCGGGTATCATCATCACAGCAAATAAGCCCGCCGGATTATTCTATGGGATGCAGACGCTGCTTCAGCTTTTACCGAAAGAGATTGAGAGTTCACAAGCGATTACCAAAACATGGACCGTACCGGCGGTTCAAATAACGGATTATCCGCGTTTTGCCTGGCGGGGGTTAATGCTCGATGTGAGCCGTCACTTTTTCACAAAGAAAGAAGTGGAAGAGTACATCGATCAGATGGCGCGGTTTAAGTACAACCGGTTTCACTGGCATCTCACCGATGATAACGGTTGGCGAATTGAAATTAAATCTTATCCAAAACTCACATCGGTTGGAGCTTGGCGTGTTAAACGATATGGCCATTTTGGCGATCGGGAAGATCCTAAACCCGGAGAACCAGCTACCGTGGGCGGATTCTATACGCAAGACGATATTCGCGAAATCGTTCAATACGCGCAAGATCGATTTATCACCATCGTGCCGGAAATTGACGTCCCAGGTCATAGTATGGCGGCGGTGGCGTCCTATCCGGAATTAAGTTGTACGCAGGATACGAGCATCAAGGTAAATCCGGGTACAAAATTTGCCGATTGGTATCCGAACGGAACGTTTCAGATGTTCATCGACAATACACTTAATCCAGCTAACGAAAACACCTACAAATTTTTGGATAAAGTATTTACGGAAGTGGCTCAGCTTTTCCCGGGAAAATATATCCATGTAGGAGGTGATGAATGTTATAAAGGATATTGGGAGAAAAACGCTCAGTGCCAGGCTCTCATGAAGAAGCTTAAAATTCGACATGTCGAAGATCTGCAAGGTTATTTTATGAACCGGGTGGAAAAAATCGTGGAATCCAAAGGGAAAAAGATTATCGGCTGGGATGAAATATTGGACGGCGGTATCTCTCCCGATGCTACCGTAATGAGCTGGCGTGGCATACAAGGCGGAATAGAAGCCGCCAAAATGAAACACAATGTGATCATGACGCCTACCTCATATACGTACCTGGATTATTGTCAGGGAGATCCGACAGTCGATCCTCCCATTTATTCCAGTCTTCGGGTCGAAAAAGCATATAGTTTTGAACCGGTTCCGAATGGAGTCAATCCTAAATACATTTTAGGTGGTCAGGGAAATCTGTGGACGGAACAGGTCCCCAATTTTCGATATGTGGATTATATGACGTTTCCTCGCGCCTGGGCGTTATCGGAAGTCTTTTGGTCTCCAAAATCATCCCGAAACTGGCCCGATTTTGCCCAGCGGATGGAAGCTTTCTTCTCACGCTATGATATAGCTGGCATTAAATATTCGAAAGCTGCTTATGATGCAGTTGTCGATCCAATGATGAAAGACGGGAAGCTGGAACTTAAAATGAAATCAGAAATTCCAGGACTTGATATTTATTACACTATAAATGATGCCATGCCGGATAATTATAGTACTAAATATGCGGACCCTGTTACGCTTCCCGATGGACCAATCACTCTACGTGTAATCACTTACCTTGATGGTAATCCAATTGGTCATCTAATTACTTTATCTCGTGATCAATTAGAAAATCGTGCTAAAAACAGGTAGAACTTCAGGATATTTCTTTAATTAATATGGATTTGAGATAAGATAATTTATCAAGATTTCGAATATATGAGACGGTTGACCGTAGATGGTTATCGTTTTAAAACATTTAACTAGTTTGAACTTCAAATTACTGTTTATAGTTGTCTTTTGATTAATTTATGAGCATTGATTATCGCATTCAGACAGTTACCGTCTACGGTCTATCATCCATTGTCATCAGTTGATATATGACTTCTTTTCATATTTTAACGTGAGTTCGGGATAAGAAACTTTGCTCATTGATTTGAGATATTGTTAGTTCTCAATAGCCTCATTGTGTTGTGTTACTGAACAACGATGAGTCCGAAAGTTTTCGGGACCAGACAAGCTGGAACAAAAATCGCCGGCGGACGAAAAATGGTATCAATTCTGGTTATCCGTAGTATATATTTGCATATATTTTGACATATTTTACATTTATTTATCACGAAGAGGTTGTATAATTTATCCCTTAGCAGCAACATTAAATGAATACGAATATAATTATCACAAACCTTAGTCATCTATATCCCGCATGTTCTCTTATCCCGGCTTACGTAACCATCTATTAATTTATTCCCTGATTATTTTAGGTCTATCATTAGCTAACGCCTCTATCTCTCATGCTCAGAGTTCCGATTCATCCAGTGGTACCAAGTCCAGGGGTTCTGCGATGAATAAAAAAAGAGAGTATACAACGATGCATCTTACCACTCCGCCACCCGTAATTGATGGAAAATTAAATGATGCGTGTTGGCAAACCGGTACCTGGGCGACCCATTTCACGCAGTTTACACCGGAAGAAGGTGGAAAACCCTCACAACGAACTGAGCTTAAAATCCTGTATGATAATGAAAACATTTATGTCGCCATCCGGGCATTTGATACACATCCTGGTAAAATTCAAAAGATAGCGGGTCCCCGTGATGCTTTTGAAGGAGATATCGTTGGAATTAATTTCGATAGTTATAATGATGATCAGACCGGTTTCGAATTTGACTTAACAGCATATGGACAAAAAATCGATCTCGTACTGATGAATCCTTCAGCATGGGATGTCAGCTGGAATCCCGTTTGGTATGGTAAAGTTGGTTTTGAAGACTCCGCCTGGGTAGCGGAAATGAAAATACCATTGAGTCAGCTACGATTTAGTAGTGATTCGGTACAAACCTGGGGACTCCATTGCTGGAGATGGATTGGCCGTCTCAAAGAGGAGGATGATTGGGAAAAACAGACACTGACCGGACCGGGAATCATATATAATTTTGGCGTTTTAAAAGGTATAAAAGATATACCCAAATCCCGCAGGATTGAAATTATGCCTTATACGCTGGGTAAATTGAACACATTTAAAAAGGTTCCTGGTAATCCGTTTGCTGATAAAGGCCGTTCATGGAACGGCAATGTCGGATTGAATGCCAAAGTGGGATTAACCAGCAATTTTACACTCGATATGGCCGTCAATCCCGATTTTGGTCAGGTTGAGGCGGATCCATCCGTCATGAATCTAACAGCTTTTGAAACGTTTTATCAGGAAAAACGTCCGTTTTTTGTTGAGGGAAAAAATCTATTTCAGTTTAATATCAGCGATCTTAACGATTTCAATTTATTTTATTCAAGGAGAATTGGCCACGCTCCGTCTTATCAAATTACCCCTGGTGCTAATCAATATGTAAAATCACCAAAACAAACGACCATCCTGAGTGCCATTAAAGTCAGTGGGAAAACATCGAAAAATCTATCTGTGGGAGTTATGCAGAGTCTTACGGCAAAAGAATCAGCTAAGATCAGTACTCTAAATGGTAAAATAACGAGCAAACCTGTAGAACCTCTTACCAATTACACCGTTGCGCGCATTCAAAAAAATTATCATGACGGAAACACGATTATCGGTGGAATATTTACAGCAACGAACCGATTCATCCATAGTAATCAGTTGGATTTCCTCAGTCATGATGCTTACACGGGCGGACTCGACTTGACCCAACAATGGGATAATAAAAAGTATTATCTGGATGCCAAACTGATCGGAAGTAACATCAAGGGCAGCCCACAGGCTATCACTTTGCTGCAAGAAGCACCGGCCCGGTATTATCAACGTCCAGGGGCCAGTTACTTAAAATTAGATACAACACGGACATATTTGAATGGCATTGGTGGTAAAGTGAAATTTGGAAAAGGCACGGGTTTATGGCGTTATTCGACAAGTCTTAGCTGGTACTCTCCCGGATTGGAATTAAATGATCTGGGATATATGAAAGTGGTTGATGAGGTGAATCAGGTCAATGATATTTCCTATTTCGTCAATGAACCCGTTTCCATTTTTCGGACGTATTCCATCAGTCTGCAACAATTCAATAAATGGAATTTCAATGGTAATTATCTGGGGTCCGGATTCAATTTCAGTTTTTCTCCCAATTTCAAAAACAAGTGGAGCTTTCAGATCAACCTGATGTACAATACTCCATCAACGGATACCCGGCTTCTGAGAGGCGGATATGCAACAAAAATGCCATCTAATATTGATATGTTTGGTCAATTATCGACCGATAATTCCAGAAAAGTTTCATTTCAAATTTCTTACGATTTACTAAAAGGAGGGCATCACTATGTCAACCGGTATCAGATAGAACCTGGAATGAATGCGCGTATTACGGATAATTTACATCTTGGATTGTCGGTGAGTTATACAAACAACCATAACCGGCTTCAGTATGTGACTACAGTCAATCGTAATAATGGCAATCGATATATTCTGGGAAAAATAAAACAGCAAACACTCGACTTTACCATGCGTGTTGATTATATCATCACACCACGACTTTCGATTCGATATTACGGCAGTCCGTTTGTCTCGCGAGGGAAATACTCGGATTTTAAATATGCGAGCAATACCATGTCCAAAAATTATAATGATCGATTCACGTTTTACCACAATCCGCAGTTAACAACAAACAACCGATATCAGTTTGATGAGAACGGCAATAACATTCCCGATTATTCCATAGCCAATCCGGATTTTAGCTTCCGGCAATTCCGTTCAAACCTGGTATTGAAATGGCGATACCAACCCGGCTCGGATTTATATCTTGTCTGGTCCAGCGAACGCACCGGTTATATCAGTGATTTTGGCCAGAATTTGGGACATTCGTTTGGCAAACTATGGGGAATAGTGCCTAATAATATATTCCTGCTCAAGATCAGTTATTGGTTTTCAATGTGATTGTGTCAATAAATCCATATACGAAATATAATCTTAACCTGAGATTTGGATAAGAAATGAATTATAAAAATGTCTGGAAGTAAATTTTATATTATTGACTATCCGTTGATTTTGGTTATACGTTACCGTGAGTTCGAGATAAAATTTTTTTAAAACAGCGTTTTTAAATAACTGCTTCACTATGAAGATTTCTCCCTCCGCTCGAAATGACGCGAAAGGGTGGAAATAAAAAACGCCCTGAGTGTCATCTCGAGGATGGAGTGAGGCGCTTTTTGCCGAATGGAAGACGCGGTGATCCCCTTCCGTAGTTTCGCCATAAGCCCTCATCAACGGCAGGGGATTGCCCCGAAATAAATTCGGGATTCCTTCGTCACCGCTTCGTTCGCATCCGCTCTCTCCTCGCAATGACAGTATTATTGTTTAGTGGTATTTAAAAATAACGCACGATCCAAGCTGAATGCTTTATACCGCAATGACATTTTAATAAGAGTGAAAACAAACGTCCTGAGTGTCATCACGAGGATGGAGTGAAGCGCTTTTTGCCGAATGAAAGACGCGGTGATCCCCTTCCGCAGTTTCGCCATAAGCCCTCATCAACGGCAGGGGATTGCCACATTAGTGCTTTGGGGTTTTAAAAAGAACCATTTGAATCCACGTAATTCTGTGGCTAAAATTTAACTTTGAGTAACATCCAACGTATCTCTTAACACATCGGTCGAGCTCTTCCCTACCATGATTTCGAATTTGCCGGGTTGGACGACATTTTTCATCTTAAGATTGAGCGATTTTAGTTTATCGGGTGTCAGATGAAAGGTCACGGTCCTTTTCTCACCCGGATTCAGCGAAACTCGTGTAAAATCTTTTAGTTCTTCAACCGGTCGTGTGGGAAAACTCACAATGTCATGAATGTACATTTCCACGATTTCATCCCCTTTTACTTTTCCCGCATTCTGTACATCGACCGAAATAGTGGCATCGCCATTAATTGGAATTTTTTTCGGGGAAATTTTCATGTTAGAATAGGTGAAATTGGTGTAACTGAGTCCGTAACCAAAAGGATATAACGGAGATGAATTGGCCCAGACATAATGACGAAAATCGCTTGGCTTCTTATCATAAAAATCGGGTAATTGTCCAACCGAACGTGGAAAAGTGATCGTCAGTTTTCCAGACGGATTTGTTTTTCCGAATAGGACATCGGCTACGGCCGGACCCGTTTCTTCTCCCAGATACCAACCTTCAATAATCGCAGGGACATTTTTCTGAAGATAATTGATGCTTAGTGGCCGTCCGTTTATTAACAACACGATTACCGGTT
>DATFMK010000833.1:0-5889 GCA_035267005.1 Balneolales bacterium | reverse complement strand
CTATATTTAATACCTCTATTTCCAGCCCGTTTTTTGCTGATTTAATTGCCGCATTTTCCAAAGCGTGGATACCTTTCAAAAAAGGTCCTGCCGTTCGAATTCCCGACCCAAGATGCATATGAAATCCTTTAAGATTCAGATACTGATGCTGTTTGATGAGATCCAACATCTTTTTAAAAATTACAGAATCAGGACTCACACCCATTGGACTACTTTTCCGGCTGGTGTTTAATGTGATATCCCAATATCCCCGTAATAATTCTGGTCTGATGGTAATTCCTATTGAAATGGGCTTTTTGTTTTCTTCACTAATTCTTGCCAATTGGTACATTTGGTCTAATGAAGAAACGGTGATCATTTTAATATCGGCTAACGAATAGGTATTATCATCATAGACTCCAGTTTGAATAATGCCATTTAAAGGAATTCCCAATCTTTTTAAAATGGTTGTTTCAAAAGATGAAACGACCTCAAAACCACAATCCATTTTTTGAAGATCATCAAGAAAAACAGGAACCGGATTCGTTTTTACAGAATAGTATATCCTTAACGGAAGACCTGCATCTATAAATAGTTTCTTAAATGCTTGCACAGCATCTTGTACCGCTTCACTACTACCCACATGTACAGGTGTACTATAACGATCGGCTAATTCCTCCAAGTTACATCCATACCATTCTAAATGCCCATTTTTATAAACGGGCTGTTTTACACGATCCCCATTCGTGATTTGTTCTTTTATTTCCATTTTCCAATTTCTCTATAGTGATAACTGAACAAAAAAGTAGTGACTATTCCACTTACCAAAATTAGTCCAACATGCATTCTGTCAATGATTTGAACCACATCTTGATTGATTAGAATGGGTTTATAAAATTTTAAGGTTTCAGGAGAATGGGAAAGAAACCACAACAGCCCCGTAAGCATGATCAGAGAAGATATGATTTGAGCGGGTGATAAAAATTTCAACCATATAACCGATTGTTCCCGAAGCCACTCCTCATCCAGTCGAAATGATCCATACCAGATAGCTGTAAAAGCTGCGGATGTCCCAATGGACAACGTAAATCGGGACCAATATCCCAAAATCAGAATAAATCCAGTTAATCCGTAAAGACTGGAAAATATTTGTACTGGCAGCACTCTTTTTTCATGCACGTGTTCAATTCGTATAACCTTCAAATCACGATGGTAATATTGAAGTCCACAGGAACCCTGCGTTGATTTACCATAGCAACATCCATAAAACATACAACCGATTCTTCCCCAGAAATGAGCCAATAGTATACCCGGTAATGCCGCATCCAATAGATAGGCTCCTGAATACGGTGTAGTATAATGAAATAAAATGATGGTCAGAATTAATGCCAAAAGTGTTCCCCATGACATAAATCCAACCACTCCTGCGGTCTTCTTGAAGTGCAATTGTTTTCGTATAGAAGTAATAATCCTCCAGGTTAAACGAACTCCAAATAAACCAAGAATTGTTAATGTGATGATCAAACCGGCAGTTATGTTCCTGGGTACTCCTTGTACCAGAAGAATATACTCCATTACTGCAAGACCAAAAGCCACCCCTAATCCCGGCCAGATCCCATAGCCCCAAAAGAATATGTGATGACCAATATGAAACATTTTAGGCCGGTTAATGATATCCGAAATCGTATCCAGGATCTTACCGGCAATCTTGTGGAACCCTCTGCGTAAGGGGTACGAAATCACAAACGGGACCTCATTTCTGTATTCATAATAGGCATCCTGATAATGACTGATGAGTTCAGGTTCTTCTATTCCACGAGCGTATAAAAAATAGAAAAAGCCAAGAAACGGAGTGCCTAATACCAATCCCCAAAAAGATTTTATGATAAGGGAAGTACCGGCAAAGAGAAGAACAGCTCCCAAATAAATCGGATGTCGCGACCATCCATATGGTCCATCGGTTACCAGTTTTTCAGGTGGTGATGATGATAGTGGCAATCCCTTTCCTGAATAATACAACCTCATGGTTGCTGAGGTAATGATAAATAATCCGATAAAAGCGATGAGTGAGCCTAATAATATTAGAACTTCAGAACGATCCCTAAAAACATTCCCGAGATATTTATCCAGTGAAATGGAAGTCAGGAAATAAAACAAAGGTATCGCGATCGCAAATATGATTACATACAAACTTCCGCTGAATACGGAACTGGTTTCATGTCGTACGAGTGTTCTCATGTTTCCCACCACTTTTTAACTTTTCTCAGTTTTAAATGAACGATGAGTAACATGATCACAAGTAATCCGATGCTGTAAATACTACTCAATAAAACGGACCAGGAATTCAATTTTTTTGTAAAAGCGGCGGCAAAAATCGTTTGTGTCGGATAAAATGCGGGAAGCCAGTGAATGAATCCGGTATCCTGTGCAGATGTATAAAAAACAGGATTCTGTAACCATCCGGCATCTAAATTTGCCATTAAAACAACTAACAGGATGGCTACCATAATATCTTTGCTAAGGAGCCCAACGGCCCCACCAAAAGCACCATATATGATTCCAACAAATATGAATCCAATGAAAATAGAGAAAGGCTGTTCAATTTTAACAAGATAACATAAGATAAGACTGATCAATGCGGCCAAAATTGTTGTAACCGTTAAGAAAAAAAGGAAGCGGGCATTTACAAAACCGATCGGAGATAACCCCATCCCGATGCAATGGCGAAAATATTCGAAGTTTCTGTGAAACAGCAAAATGGCATAATACGCTGTCAGAAAACCGCTAACAGCAGCTCCAATAAATACAAGATTAACATCATGCTGAGATAAAATGATTTGTTTGGTCTCATGATATCGATATAAATCGATAGGAATTTTATTAGTTCCGGAAGTCCACTCCACAATCGCAATAAACACGATTGGAATTACAATCAGTAAGAGCAAGCCAAAACGATTCCGCCAAAGTTCGATAAATGAAAGTTGATATAACCTTAAAGAAGGATGCGGAGTCTTTTTAATTGGCTTCATTTAAGACTCCGTTTTTGAGTTTATAGATTTTGTTGAACCTTTTATTATCATATACAAAATGGGTGATCAGGACTACACCTGTTCCAAGTTGACACATTTCCTCTATGATTTTCCAGAATGTCAGATACATCTCCCAATCAAATCCTCCATAGGGCTCATCCAGTAATAAAATACGGGGTTGATGCATAATGGAGGTTATAAATTGGATTTTTTGTCGTGTTCCACCGCTCAAAGTTGCGATTAATTCATTCATATAATCCTTCAAGCGAAATTCACTGATCAAGTGATTCACATAATTTGCATCAACAGAGCAATGCTGGGCATAGATATCTCTGATAAAAGCGAAGTGTTCTGCAACGGTATAAGTGCGATTTATGATTTCTTCCTGTGGACAGTAACCGACACTACCATGTAAGATTATCGATCCGGAATCCGGTTTTAAATAACCCAAAAGACATTTTACGAATGTGGATTTACCTGAGCCATTTTCTCCGACTAATCCGAGTAATTCTCCTTTGTGTAAAACCAGATTACAATTTTGTAGTACTCGCTGATGTCCAAATGATTTAGATAAATCGAGACATTCACCGATCATCTCTGTACTCATTCCATCGCACCTCCTCCATGATTCCTTTATACTTTTTATTCCTAAAAAATCCCTCTACCTGAAATTTTTCCTCCATTCCGTAACTGCTCATTTTATTTCTAATTCTATCAGGTATGCGAAACATCCGGCTTTCACTTAATACGGCATCTTTCTGTAATACCTGAACCAGATTACATACCAAACTGTCATCATTCACAGACCATAAAAAACTTTGAATATGATTATTGGTATCTCTGCTAACCTCCAAACCATTCCCATTACACCAACCAGATTTATCCGCGAAATAATTGATTTGTCGCTCTTTTGTTTGAAGGTGGAAAAACAAAATCCAGTCATCTTCTGAGAACAAGCGTCCCCAATGAACGACCTGAAAAGGAAGATTCCAGAAAGGTATGGTTAAACGAACAAAATCAATGTAGCCTTTGCCAGTAATTGTTTCTTTATCATCAGTGATCTCTACATCTGCGTAGGGCGTCCAAACTTTCCAAAGACAAAACCCATCATTGTTTTTATAAACAGGTCGTTTAACTTGTGGAAGGGAGAATGATGGATTCTCCCAAATTCCCTTCAATATTTTGGATTTATAGGATAGAATTAAATCGGTACGATTATTTTCAAATAGGATCCGTGCGTTTGATGTTTGAACAGAACGCATCGACTTTTTGCAACCTAATCCGGTATGATAAAATAGATGGGAATCTTCTGGACTAGTATAATGTATCTCTGTAAAATTGAGGCATAATCCCAGAAATCGGAGAAATCCTACATAATAATATCCGAATGCCTGTTCATTCTGAAAATCAAAATACCATTTGTCGAATTGCATAATTGTTCCCAAAAGTAAAAATCATATCATCTTTTTTCCTTCTCTTGCTTTTTGAAAGCCTTATAAATAATCATAATCTTTACGCATTTTTCGAATCAGAAAATTCAATCCTTTATATAATGGCTTTACGGTTGATTTAAAGCGGAAATCTGTATTTGACTCTAAAACCCGACGTAGTTTAGTCACCTGTAGGATTCCACGGTTAAACTCGTCCTTGATCCAATTATGAAATGACTCCGTTTTACTCAGTTCAACCCAATTCCAAAATTGATCTGATGGCAATTGGGTTTGCATTAACACATTTTGGGGGATATTATTGATCGATTCACTCAAATCCTTTCGAAGATCCCGAAGTGTATAAAGACTTCCCTGAGCCCTGGCAAGAGGTTCTATATCTTTTATCTGATAAGATGCTCCGGTCACATCAAGTGTTACATGCAATGCGCTAATAAAAGTTTCCAAGTGATGCTGATCGAGTTCTTTACGTGAAAGAATAAGCTTTAGATTGGCACGTTCCCGGTCAAACAGCATCGCTTTAATCAAAATATTCAATTCCTGTGAGGGCAAAGTAGTATTATTCCCATATTGATCAACGTGTTCAAATACATATTTACCAAGAATAACTGAGGGTTCAGCAATTGTTAAAGGCTTTTGCTTCATATCAGTTAAAATTCGACAGACATATTCCTGCTGTGGTACATTAACTGGAATATCACCATCAAGTACATCATCTAAATAACGGGCAAAACAATAAGCGGCACGTAATATATGACAGCGCGCCGGTCCATATATAGAACGACTATACATTGGAATAATCACGAGCAGATATCTAAGATGGCGCTTAAGTAACTGAGTAAATACCTGCATACAGATCCACTCGATCTGTAAAACAGAACCATTTGAAGAGATTTTGTCCATTAACTTCTCCCCCTCACAAGCTGAATAAATATTTTATACTATCGACTGTATAATCAGGGTTAAGATTAATATTATTATAACTATATACCCGACTATTATCTAAACACAGAATTCATATATGATCTGTGAATATTACGTCCATCAGTTTTTATGATTTATAGAAGCCTATGCAAAACCGCTCTTTTGCTCAATCTCTACATTATCACGACTTCGAAATCCTCGAATCCCGAAAGCATTCGGGATACTGCGGTTCCGAAGTCGCTCAGGCTTTGATATTGAACAAAATTCCTGGTTTTGCAAAGCCTTCTTATATTCACTCTCTTCTGATGCTTTATATCCTTTAAATACATATACTTCTATTAAGATAATCACAAATTAATTGGAATCGTCATCAAAGGGATAATTCTAATGTGAATTTTATGTCTTATGTCGACTTTTGAGATTTTATATATTTACAAAAAAAAGTTCAGTTGTTGGAAGAATTGATTATCACCATTCCGGGTAGAGCGGTTCGTTGCCTCCCCGCTCCC
>DATFMK010000832.1:0-10616 GCA_035267005.1 Balneolales bacterium | reverse complement strand
CAATATTTTGAAAATAATAAAGCTTTTCTCAAATTTGAGGAATCTAAAAAAAGCTGCGAAATATGGCCGTGCTCTGCGTTTAATGTAAAAATCCTTCTCATTCACATTCAATTTCTAAATCCGGAAATCACCACATTTATTAAACAGGCATTCAACAACAAAATTTTTAGATGGCTATTCAAAACCGTTCTTTTGCCCAATATCTGCATTTTCGTAATTTCGAAGTCACTCAGGCTTTGAAACTGAATAAAATTCCTGGTTTTGTAAAGCCATCTTTAAATGATCCTCAAATTTGAACATCACTATCCAATATAAGTTATACAAATCTTCTAAAAGACATGACACCAATTATTTGTGTCAGCGACGTCTCCATGATGCAGTCCTGTTATATGATTATAAATTTTTTTAACCACCGGACCGATTTCACGATTATTTATAACGATCTCTTTCTCTTCATGATGAATAAATCCTACCGGCGAGATAACCGCTGCCGTTCCGGTTCCAAATGCTTCCTGCAGGGTACCCTTTTCGCTGGCTGAAATAACTTCATCTATTGAAATAGCCCTCTCTTCCGTCGTATAACCCATTCCGATAGCAACTTCTAATACGGTTTTTCTTGTGATACCCTCCAGAATACTACCACTTAAAGCCGGTGTTATGAGTACATCGTCGATCATGAAAAATATATTCATTGTTCCAACTTCTTCAATAAACTTTTTTTCACAAGCATCGAGCCACAAAATTTGCGTATAACCTTGCTCTTTGGCCAGCTCAGCCGGATAAATACTTGCGGCATAATTTCCCGGCACTTTGGCATTTCCAACGCCACCTTTCACAGCTCTGACGAAATCGGGCATTGTTGTTAGCGAAACGGGTTTTAACCCATTTTTATAATAATTACCAACCGGACCTGTAAGGATCATAAACTTATAAGTTCTGGATGCTCGAACACCAAGAAACTTGTCGGTGGCAAATACGAAAGGTCTGATGTATAAGGATTTATATTTTTCTTTCGGAACCCAGTCTCTGTCAAGATCAACAAGAGCATATAAACCGTCAATAAATAACTCCTCACTAATTTCAGGAATAGACACCCGTTTACAGGACCGATTAAATCTATTAAAATGATCTCTCGCTCTGAAAATATTAATCTTACCGTCTTTATAACGAAAAGCCTTTAACCCTTCAAAAACGGCTTGACCATAATGTAATATACTCGTTGATGGAGAAATGGTGATATCTCCAAAGGGATGTATTTCCGGCTGTTGCCATTCATGATCACGGTATTCAACCTGATACATGTGATCTGAGAATATTTCACCAAATGATAACTGGCTAAAATCTACCTGAGCTATTCTGGAATTTTCCGTTTTTATTATTTGAATATCATGATTTGAATCGATCATTTGTACCCTGATATGTTATCTCAATATTTTGATTGGAGACAAGAATACTCTTCTCTCTATTCATAGAAGGAGCTGAATAGCATTTAGATTATTAAAATAAAGTTATCCAATTATGGATTTTCGAAAAAGAACTGCTCTTACAATAAATATGCTAAATGATCGACAGATAAAACATTATAAATACTGCATTATTACCAAAAGAATACTATTTCTCATTCCCTTGCAATTGCTGCAGGGCTAATTTGGCAGCGATTTGTTCCGCTGTCTTCTTATTTTTGCCTACTCCCTGACCTAATATTTTATCTTTAATGGAGACTTGTATCTCAAATATTTTATTATGTGGTGGGCCTTTTTCTGAAATTACTTTGTAATGGGGAATCGGGCTTTTATGAGCTTGTGCATATTCCAGCAACAAACTTTTATAATTGTCGTGGGTCTTGACTAAATTCGTAAGATCCACATACTGATCAATAATGTCAGCTATAAATTTAAATGCTTTTGAATATCCTTTATCACGATAATATGCTCCAATTACCGCCTCAAAAATATCTGCGAGCACACTACTTGAATACTCAATCCCCTGTCCTTTAGCCCGGGAACCAACTTCCACGACCGATCCGAGATTTAATTTACGTGATAGGCGTGCGAGAGAATGTCCCTTAACTACTTTTGAACGTAGTTTGGTCATAAATCCTTCATTTTCATCGGGGAATTTCTCAAATAAGATCTCAGTTACTATAAGATCCAAGACAGCATCTCCCAGGAACTCCAGCTGTTCATATGAGTCCGTATCCTGAAAAGAAACATCAGCATCGGCCAATTTCGACCGATGCCTCAGTGCCTTTAAATAAATTGAAGGATTGTCTATAGGCTCATTAAAAAGCCTTTCTAAAAAGACAATTTTATCTTGATTTATGGAATTGAGCGTTTTTTTTCTAAAATACGCCCTAATTCTCGCAATCATTTTTTTATCATTCTTCAAATTTTTTGAAAACCAGAGAAGTGTTGTGTCCGCCGAAACCAAATGCATTATTAATGGCATAACGAACATCACGCACTACCGCTTCATTTACGGTATAGTTAAGATCACATTGAGGATCCGGGGTTTCATAATTAATCGTCGGTGGTATCATACCATGATAGATAGCAAGTATTGTGGCGATAGATTCTGCCGCACCGGCAGCACCCAGCATATGCCCTGTCATAGATTTAGTGGAGTTCAGATTAATCTTGTATGCATGATCACCAAATATCTTCTTGATGGAATTGGTTTCGGCAATATCCCCTAATGGGGTTGACGTACCATGCATATTGATATGTTCCACATCTTCCGGACGAATACCAGCCGATTTTAACGCTTGTTTCATGGCAATGATTACACCATTTCCATCGGGATCCGGTGCTGTTATGTGATACGCATCAGCTGAAAAGCCGTAACCAACGACTTCAGCATAAATTCTGGCTCCGCGTTTTTTAGCCGATTCATATTCTTCCAAAAACATGATACCAGATCCTTCGCCTAACACAAATCCATCTCTTGTTTTGTCAAATGGACGGGATGCTGTTTCCGGAGAATCGTTTCTTGTCGACATTGCGCGCATGGCGTTAAATCCCGCAACTCCCATTTCTATGATAGGAGCTTCGGCACCTCCACAAACGGCATAATCAGAAGTTCCCTGTCTGATGGAATCGTATGCGAGACCTATGCTGTGAGAACCAGTTGCACAAGCCGAAACCACACAAAAATTAGGGCCTCTGAAACCATATTTAATTGAAATTTGCCCAGCCGCAATATCGGGTATAAGCATTGGGATAAAGAAAGGGGAAACTCCTCTTGGACCTCTTTTACTGAAAGACTGAACCTGACGATGGAATGTATCCATACCGCCAATACCTGAACCGACAATGACTCCAACACGATCTTTATCAATTTCATCAAGATCGATTCCCGCATCTTCGACAGCTTCACCTGAAGCGATCACCGCATACTGGCTAAAACGGTCCATTCTGCGTGCCGATTTGGGGTCCAGATAGCCATCAGTACTGAAATCATCAATCTGAGCAGCGAATTTGGTAGGAAAATTTTCAGTGTCAAAATGCTCAATAGACCTGGCACCACTTTTTCCTGAAACCAATCCGTTCCAAAATTCGGGGGCCCCTTTACCAATAGGTGTAAGGGCCCCAATCCCCGTAACTACAACTCTTCTATTTGACATAATTTATTTTTTAGAAATCCTGTTCGAAAGATTAGGATTTTCTACCGTTAATATACTCGATAGCATCTGAAACTGTTGCTATATTTTCAGCATCTTCATCTGGAATACTGATATCAAATTCTTTTTCGAATTCCATAATCAATTCAACAGTATCTAAAGAATCTGCACCTAAATCGTTGGTGAAATTAGCTTCTGGTGTAACTTCAGAATCATCAACTCCGAGTTTGTCAACGATGATAGATTTTACTTTCGCTTCAATATCCTGTGCCATTTACTTTCCTTTTTATGTATTTGTTATTTTGTGAATCGAACTTAAATAATGTTTAAACTCAAAAAATCGTTTGTGTAATATTTTTTATCAAAACGATAAATAATAAAAATTGTAGCTTTTAAGCGCAATTATTTCCATTCATTACTTTTTTGGCTTACATCGCCATGCCGCCGTCTACTTGTAATACGGCCCCTGTAATATACGAACTTGCATCGGAAGCAAGAAAAATAACTGCGTCTGCTACTTCTTCAGGCTCCCCACCTCTACCGAGCGGTGTAGAGCTTTTTATCATATCTAAAAGCTTCTTATCCAGATTTTCCGTCATATCGGTCATAATATAACCGGGTGCTATAACATTGACCCTGATGTTCCGGGAGCCAACCTCCTTTGCCAACGATTTACTAAACCCAATAATTCCAGCTTTCGAAGCACCATAATTCGTTTGTCCTGCATTACCTGTAATACCAATTACAGAACTGATATTTATAATCGACCCGGAACGTTGACGCATCATAGGACGAACAACGGCTTTACTGTAATTAAACACACTTTTTAGATTGGTAGTTATAACAGAATCCCATTGTTCTTCTTTCATTCTCATAATGAGAGTATCTTTTGTGATACCTGCATTATTAACAAGAATATCCAACTTCGACCAATCTTTAACAATTTCATTGATCACTTCAGCGGCCCGTTCGGTATCTACCGCATCAGCTTGAATAGCTTTTGATTTTCTGCCCAAAGATTCAATTTCTTCTTTAACCTTATTAGCGGCATCTGCGGATCGGGAATAAGTTACGGCAACATCTGCACCGGCTTTTGCCAAACCAAGCGAGATAGATTTACCAATACCTCGTCCACCACCTGTAACCAAACATGTTTTTCCTTCTAAGCTGAAACTCATAGTATAATTATTGAAATCCTTGTGTTTGTGCTTCCTTCAATGTTCGCTTGACTAAACCGCGCAACACTTTACCAGGTCCGACTTCTATAAATTCACCGGCACCATCTTCGTTCATTTTTAATAAGGTTTGTGTCCATTTAACCGGATGAAGTAATTGATTTAGCAAATTACTCCGTATCTCTTCTATATCTGTGGTCGGATTACCGGTATAATTTTGATAAATAGGACACGTCGGTTTACCTATTTCGAGTCCTTCCAGACTTTCTTTTAATCCATCATAAGCCGGCTGCATCAATGTGGAATGAAATGCACCACTTACCGGAAGTTTTTTTGCAATACGACAACCTTTTTCTTTTAAAAGAACGATCGCTTCATCTATAGCTTCCTCGTTTCCTGATATTACCAATTGTCCAGGACAGTTGTAATTAGCAGGAATAACAACCTTTCCCGTTTTCTGAGCAGCTTCTTCACAAACGGATTCTACAACCTCATCTTTCATACCAATGACGGCAGCCATTGTACCGGGACTATTGGTGCCGGCTTGTTGCATCAGCCGACCTCTTTTTCGGACAATTTTCAATGCATCTGCAAATGATACCGCATCACATGCAACGAGTGCCGAAAACTCACCAAGACTATGTCCTGCAACCATGTCGGGTTTTGTATTCATGGTTGAAAATAAAGCTACCGAATGAAGAAAAATGGCTGGTTGTGTAAATTCAGTCTGCTTTAATTTTTCTGCGGGACCGTCAAACATGATTGAGGTTAAGTCAATTCCAAGAATATCGTCAGCTTTGTCACAGTAAGAAGCAAAAGTTTTATTCTGATCATAGTGGTCTTTGCCCATTCCTACAAACTGAGAACCCTGACCAGGAAAAAGATATGCTTTTTTCATCATTCGATTCCCCATTTTACATACATGGAACCCCACGTAAAGCCACCTCCAAATGCAGAAAGGATCAAATTATCTCCATAATTCAGTTTGTCTTTCCAGTCATAAAGGCATAATGGAATAGTCGCTGCTGTAGTGTTACCATATCGATCTATATTTATCATTATTTTTTTACTATCTAACTCCATACGACGAGCCGTTGCATCAATAATTCGAAGATTAGCCTGATGAGGTACCAGCCATGCTACATCATTATGGGTCAAATTGTTGCGTTCCATAATCTGAACCGATACATCAGCCATCCCGACAGTTGCTTTTTTAAATACCGCCCGGCCTTCTTGTCTGATGTAGTGCATGTAATTACGAACGGTTTCCTCGGTCGCAGGCTGACGACTTCCTCCTGCCGGCTGATAGAGCGATCCATTTACATCGCCTTCGCAACATTGGACATAATCTATGACTCCCGTATCATCGTCGGAGGGCTCTAATAGAACTGCGGCGGCACCATCTCCAAATAAGATACAAGTTGTACGGTCGGTATAATTAATGATTGAGCTCATTTTATCTGCACCGATTACCAATACTTTTTTATAACGTCCCGATTCAACAAACATCGATCCGGTCGATAATGCAAACAGGAAACCGGAACATGCGGCTGAGAGATCAAATCCATAGGCATTATCGGCTCCGATCATTTTCTGAACCAGACATGCTGTGGCCGGAAACATATAATCCGGAGTAACCGTAGCTACGATGATTACATCAATTTCTTCCGCTTCTATGCCTCGATTGTCAAGTAATTCTTTAGCAGCCTCAGAAGCCATATAGGCGGTAGCCTTTTCCGGATCTTTTAGAATTCTGCGTTCTTTTATACCTGTACGGGTCCGGATCCATTCGTCGTTCGTATCGACCATCGTCTCCAATTCCTGATTCGTCAATACGTAATCAGGCAAATAGTGACCCAATGCCGTAATTTTGGCATGTGTACTTTTAGCCATTTTAAATAAATAATTAATTTTTCAGAGAAGAGACAATCTTGCTGTTTACTTTATTCTCAACACAAAGCGCCGCATTTAGTATCATATTTTTAATAGCTCTCGAACTGCTGCTGCCGTGTCCCACAAGACTTACGCCATCCACGCCTAAGAACGGTACTCCACCTACCGCCTGATAATCGAAAGGACTGATAACATCAGAAATGACTTTAAGAACTATTTGTTGTTGCTCCTCCGACAATTTATTCTTTTTGATTCCCTGTCCGATCAATATCTGGAAAGCCTCGACAAGAGATTCTCCAAACTTCAACGTAATATTTCCAATTAAGCCGTCACATACAAATACATCAGCATTACAAGGCAGGATATCTCTTCCTTCAATATTACCTATGAAATTCGGTGTTTTACTTAATAATTTATAGGTTTCTTTTAAAACTTCGGTTCCCTTCTCCTCCTCTTCTCCAACATTTAAAAGGCCGATTCTTGGATTTTCAACTCCAAGCACTTGTTCCGAATAGACCTTTCCCATAATAGCGAACTGATACAACATCTCAGGTTTAACCTCGAGATTCGCTCCGGCATCAACTAATAAACGGAATCCTTTTATTGTTGGATATAAAGCGGCGATTGTAGGTCTTAAAACACCTTCAAGTTTACCAAGAATAAAGGTGGACGCGGCTAATAATGCACCGGTATTACCGGCACTGATAAAAGCATCGCATTTCCCTTTTTTTTGCAGTGCTAAACCAAGTACGATAGAGGATTTTACTTTCATCTTAACAGCCTTGGCCGGAGACTCATCCATTCCAATTATTTGCGGAGCATTGAAAATACTGATCTTATTTTTATTAAAGCTGTAATTATTTAGCTCTTTTGCGATCAGTTCCTCCGGACCTAAAAGAGTGACATTTATATTATCATTCTTTTCTAAAGCCTCTATAGCTCCTTCTATTTGTACTTTAGGGTAACTATCACCCCCAACGGCGTCGACAGCAATTCTCATAATTATATTTCTGGTGTATTAAAACCCATCCCTTTTAGGATCAGGCTTTGACCGTTAATACTTGTCTGCCTCTGTAATATCCACATTCGGTACAAACACGGTGTCTGCGATGTTTAGCTCCACAATTAGGACATGTTGCTAATGTTGCTTCATTTAAATGATCATGTGTTCTGCGTTTATCGCGTCTTGCTTTCGAAGTTTTGCGTTTCGGATGTGCCATTATTGTTCTCTTTTATCTATATATATATTCGTTAATTATTTTTTAATGATTTTAAAGCATCCCAACGGGGATCTGTAAACTCTTCATCACCATACGTTTTTTGGAAATCGGTTGGATTCCCATTTTCATCCAAAAATTTCGGATGAAGCTTTTTTATCGGAATACTCAATAAAATGGTATCACGAACTTCTTTATCTATCCGTATTTTATTCTCATGTATATTTAATGGACGAACAGCGGTATCTTCCTCCTCATATGAGGTAACATCCGCATCATCTTCAAATATAATCCGATAATTCCGGTCTATCTGATAATCGAATGGTTCAAGCGACCTGTCACAGATAAGAGATAATACCGTTTTAATATTAAAGCTAACTCTTATCGTGTCAAACGATTTATCAAAATGAACGGTCAACCGACCTCCATCGAACTTATATTTTTCACCCAAATCGAGTTGATCAGATACTAATTCAAGTTCTTGTGTCGATTTTCCATCTGGAATTTCGTTCAGTTTAAACTCAATCATAATCAGTAATAACTAATTACAGCCTGCAAAGTTAGCTATATTCCTTTTTAAACGCAAAATTAAGAAAAAAGACCGTATAAACGTTGATCCACTAAATCAATTATTTTTCCTAAATCCTCTTTATTATGGACAAATTCGAGTTCATCGGTATCAATAATTAATTTTTCGTGAGGATAACGTTTTATCCAATCCTCATAATGTTGATTTAATCGTTCGAGATATTCAATACGAATCGTATTTTCATATTTGCGGCCCCTGTTCTGTATTTGTCGAACAAGCGTGGGTACCTGTGCCCGAAGATAAATCAATAAATCCGGAGGTTGCAAATACGCAATCATTTCCCGGAACAATGACCGGTAATTATCGTAATCGCGCTCACTCATTAACCCCATTTCATAGAGATTTTTTGCAAAAATCTCCACATCTTCATAAATGGTTCGGTCCTGAATAAAGCTTTCTTGCTGACTAATTATCTTCTTTTGGTGTTTAAAACGGCTGGAAAGAAAATATATTTGAAGATTAAAACTCCAGCGCGGCATATCATCGTAAAAATCGGTCAGGTACGGATTATCATCAACGGATTCAAAAAAAGTTCTCCAATTATAATGATGCGCCAGCAAATCAGTCAATGACGATTTACCGGCACCAATATTACCCGCAACTGCAACATAAACAAAGGAATTATCCTCATTCATCATATCATCAAGGTTTGCCTAAAAGGCGATACATGGCTTTTTTATAATTTTCTACGCCAGGCTGATTAAATGGGTTTTCACCAATACAATACACATATACAGCTATGGATAGTTCGAATAAATAAATTAAATGACCCAACGTATTTTCATTTAATTCACTCAGTACCATACTGATAACCGGTACCCCACCTTCAATATGAGCTTCCTTGGTACCTTCATATGCTTTGAAATTGATTTCATGAAAAGTTTTTCCAGTCAAATAATTCAATCCATCATTGTTGTCGGCATCTTCTTTTACGGTTAACTTATTTTGAGTTTTTTTAACTACAAGAAATGTTTCAATGACATTTCGCTTACCCTGTTGCACCATTTGTCCGACGCTGTGAAGATCGGTGGAATAACCAAGAACCGTTGGAAACATTCCCTTTCCGTTTTTACCTTCACTTTCCCCATAAAGTTGTTGCATCCAGCTTCCGAAAAACCGGATTTCGGGTTCAAATGATGTAAAGATATCAATTTCAAACCCACTTTTATTCAATGCATATCGCATGGCAGCATAAGATATAATATCTTCAGCATTCTTTTCATATTCCTGATAGGCCGTTACGGCACCATAAAATAAAGACCGGATGTCAACACCCGAAACAGCAATCGGCAATAATCCGACAGGGGTAAGTACCGAAAAACGTCCGCCGATATCATCCGGGAGGACAAATTTTGTATATCCATGGGCATCAATTACTTTATTGAGTGCTCCCCCCTCCTCACTGGTCGTGCAGATAATTTTATTATCAGCCTCATCTCCATAAGTATCATACATCCAATCTCGTAAAATGCGGAAAGCCAGAGCGGTTTCAAGTGTGGTACCTGATTTTGAAATCACATTCAGATACACATTTTTATCGCTGTCGTCGGCCTTTTTTTCTGATAAATAATCAATCATCTGAGAAAGATATTTCCCGCTCATCTGATTGCCGGCATACAGGATTTCTGTTTTATGATTATCAAAAAATGGGGTTAATGCTTCTATGACCGCACGGGCACCCAAATAGGAACCGCCTATCCCACAGACAATGAAAACATCCGCTTTCTCACGTACTTCTTCGGCCAGATTTTGGATATTTTCAAGTAGGGCATCGTTTGGATTTGCTAAAATATCACGCCATCCAAGCCATTCGGCCCCTTTTCCCGTTTTACCTTTAAGTTGTTGAAGAGCGGTTTCGGCTTTTTCCTGAGCCGAGCGATACTCCTCGCTGGGAACGAACTTTTGCGCCCCTTCTAAATCAATAGATATCATTTGTTTAATATTTTATCAGCTTAAAATTTTTGCTAATTCAAGCAAATCATAATTAATACTTTTCTTTTTCGACCAGGTGTTACGCAACGGGGTAATTTTTATTTCATTATTTACTACACCGACCATGACGTTTTCGTGTCCGTCAATCAGAGCCTGTACGGCAGCCGCTCCAAGTCGACTTGCCAGCACAC
>DATFMK010000831.1:0-6877 GCA_035267005.1 Balneolales bacterium | reverse complement strand
GAAAGCCAGCCTGTTCAGCGCCTGTATTGGTATTTGAATTTGCAAATGGTACACCATCTATAACGAACAACGGCTGGTTGTTTCCAGTCAATGATGTAATACCACGCAATACCATGTTAGTCGACCCACCCATTGTATTAGATGGTCGTACATCCAAGCCGGAGACTTTACCGGAAAGTAAGTTGGTAAAGTTCTGAGCATGCACACTCTGTATGCTTTGTGGTTGGACCTGTTGGGCGGAATACGACAACTCGTTTTTGGTTTTCTTTTCACCCTGAGCCGTCACAAACACCTGATTGAGTCCAACATTACTTGCCTGTAGTTTAACGTTTAATGTAACATTATGATCAGCGACCTCAACTGTTGTGGTATATTTTTTATAACCAACATATGTAACTGTTACAGTATATGTACCAGTTGGTACTGATGAAATAACATAAGTACCATTTACGCCAGTAGCAGCACCAATATTGAGTTTTGGTATATACACATTTGCACCAGGCAATGGATCACCATTACTCGCATCGGTAACTTTACCTTTAATACTGCGCTGTTGCGCCTTCGCTTGAGATATCATGCCCACAAAGAGCAGACAACTCACTAATAAAGTATTCAGTAGAACCTTCTTCATACGATTTTTTCATTTTAGTTAAGTAGATAATTCAGTCCAATGGACCTCCACGTATAAATAGCAATTACTTGATAAATGCCTTTAACATCCACGTTCAGTAAGTCCTTTGAACCTCATGTTCGATTAACTCGATACAGTGTATTAATAAAAATTAATATACGAAAAATCCAGTCTTTATTTCGACTAAAGAGAATTTCCCGGAATTTTTATATTTCGGGCTATTTTATATATTAATACCCTAAATTGCAATTATAGAAGCCTATTCTTTTTCTTTACCTCTCCTTTTGTCAAAATCACATATTTGTATTAATTAGAAACGCTTTTATATTAAGTACCAGGATCAAATTACCGCTTTTTTGTGATTTAAATAAAAGAATATCAACACTTTTTATTTTTTGTATATGAGTCATTTACAAGCTTTTAGAAACATTTACCCATATCGGTTATCAAATGTATATTCTTTTATTTATCCTTCCACAAGAATTAATTTATACTTGACTTTTACGTTAATTAACACATGTAAAATAAATTTTAATTTTTTTATGAAACCACCTGAAAAACCCTTACCTCAGGATTGTTGTGGTACAGGTTGTGTACGTTGTGTCTACGATATTTATGTGGAGCAATTGAAGGAATATAAAGCATGGAAAAAGAAACAAAAAGTTGCTGAGAAATCAACCGAACAAGAAAATAATGCATAATGTATTATGAGTTGATCAGTTATATCTATAAAAACGATAATTCGATATATAACAGCTATTAATACCTTTAATACATTTGTCAGTATACCTCTTAATATTGTCTTTTTTTACGTATTTTTCAGATCTTAAAGTAAGATTTCAATAATATATTTCATCGAGATTATTTATAGAAGGCTAAGCAAAACCGTTCTTCTATTCAGATAGATTTCTTATTTAACGTGAGGTTCGTTTAAGCTTATAATCTATCTACTTAATAAAAGTAGCTGTTAAATTAGATTATTCTATGACCACAGACGACAGAGAAATGCTCTGATAGTAATTAAACATTATTTATTCTGAAAATCCGTATAATCAACGTGAGTTCGGTATCGGAATCATGCTTTATACATCAAAACAGCTCTGTGTCGTCGATGGTCAGTCGTCCGTCGTCAAGATAGGTCATATTTTCACAGTTCGTATTCTCAATGTAATTATTACAACTCTGCGATTCTTATCCAATCCTCACGTTATTTAAATTAATTTCCTTCCGGATTGAAGAAACCCACAATAAATAAACATTCATCAAATAATGAATTGAATTCTCATCAATTTTTTTTGTAAACTTGAATTGACTTAAGTATTCATTTGAGTTCGTCTGACCTTTACACTGTATGCATTTTTATCTGCTCCCTTTCATAGGTTTTTTAATTGGCCTTCTTGTCACACTGATAGGAGGTGGGGGAGGTATCTTCTATGTTTTACTACTCACCATTTTTTATAAAGTCGATATGCCAACTGCCGTTTCCACATCACTGGCAACGATTATTCCAACTACTTTTGTAGCATCTATCAGTCATCATCGATCCGGTAACCTTCGTTTGAAAAAAGGAATATATCCGCTTATCGGTGGTGTTATTGGGGCTGCAGGTGGTGCTCTATTGACAACTGTTTTTGTAGATGCCGTGCTTCGCCGGATTTTCGGGATGTTCATGCTTATAATGGGAGTTCTTGTCTATAAAGGAGTTATAAAACAAGCCCGTCATAATAAACAGGTACCCGGTCCGGATGGGAAAAGTGAATCAACTAAAAAACGAGAGATCACAAATAAAGAATACCTGGCTTCTACCGGGTATGGTGTCTTAGGGGGAATTATGGCTGGTATGCTGGGACTAAGCGGTGCTCCTCCGATTGTAACTGGTTTATATTTATTGGGAAATTCAGCCGTTGAAGTAATCGGAACTTCTGTATTTGTTGTTTTGGGGATATCATGTGTCGGACTCTCCACTCACCTGGCTCTCGGTCAGGTAAACTGGTTTCTTGTTGAAATGCTGGCTATCGGAACCACAGCCGGCGCTTTTATCGGACCTAAATTTTTAAAATTTGTGGATACGGCCAAATTGGAAAAATATTACAGTCCCGTTTTCTTTATTATGGCCGTGAGTATTGGATTAATACTTTTATTCTGAATTCTTTTACTTCAACTTATTATCCAATATTATTAAATATCGTTTACTTACCTACGATGCCTGCAATAGTTATTTAATTCCTTCATAGGTATAATTCTATTACGTAATGTGAATTCTATATAATTTTCATTAGGCATTTTATAATTTTATCTGTTCGTTTTTTAAGAAAATCAAAGTGAAATCAATAAAGTGTGTTTTGTCGCCTGTTAGCAAGCTCTCTCCCTATGAATAGGGAGAGCTGGAGTGGGTAAGATAAGCGTTGATAAAGCTTCAAAACATGTTTTAATATCTAAGTATTTGTTACTCATTACAATACAAAAGGTTATAAAGTTATTAGGGGTATAGCCTTTAAAACGATCTTACCCACCTTAGTCCTCCCTAACAATAGGGAGGAGATTTGCCAAGTTGTTTTAAACCCGACTATAAATGATTTTCGTGAATCATTTTATAACCTTATCATTTCTTTTTTTAAGTTAATCAAAGTGAAATCAATAAAGTGTGTTTTGCCGTCTGTTAGCAAGCTCTCTCCCTATGTTAGGGAGAACTTGTCCCGAACACTTTCGGGAGTTGGAGTGGGTAAGATAAGCGTTGATAAAGCCCCTGAAGATTCCATAGATTTTAATATTAACATGAGTTGGAGATAAAACCGTCTTTCAAACAGTATTTTGGAATGAATAGGTTACTTTGAAGATTTCTCCCTCCGCTCGAAATGACGCGAATGGGCGAAGATGATGTTGATAATTAACAAACATCACTCAATGGCGTCATCTCGAACCCGCTTTTTGGGTGAGAGATCTTCTAAACGTGGATATGAAATTCATGTTAACTCGTACCCAAAGTCCTCTTTGGGCACGTACGAGTGGAAACTCTGTTTCCTTTTAAATAGAGATGAAATATTCGAGGTTTTTTCGAATATAAGGGTTATGAGTTAAGGTGAAACGGAGTTTCGAGGTAAGCAAAATTACTTGTTTATCGCAACATAATTTCTCTATGAATATTAATACGGATCATCTCTATATAAATACATCAATTTTTACGAAACATTTTTCCCTTGTTTCGTATGAATTACTGTGCGCACAAAATTATTTAAACCGTACATAATAATTTTAAATAGAGATATTCATGTCAAAGTCAGATATTTCAAAAACTGTCTTATTACTATTTTTGTGCATTTTTTTTCTCTCTGTAAAATCCATTTATGCTCAATCCAAAACATCAAAGACATTAGATGAATTACAGCCCTTACATTTAAAGAAAGATTTCAAAATCACCGGAAAATTAACGAATCCCATTTGGGAAAAAGCGCATTCTGTATCGATTAAATATGAAGTGTTACCTAATGATAATAAACTGGCCAAGGTATCAACAAAAGTAAAAGTCCTTTACAGTAAAAATAATCTATACATTGGATTCATCTGTAAAGATCCTCATCCCAAACAGATACGTGCCCACGTAGCCGATCGCGATCAGGATTTTAATGATGATTATGTCGGAATTATACTTGATCCTTATGATAATAATCAACATGGTTACGAACTCTTTGTCAATCCGTTTGGCATACAGATGGATGGTATTCGAAATAGTAATAATAAC
Source organism: Balneolales bacterium (assembly GCA_035267005.1). GTDB lineage: Bacteria > Bacteroidota > Rhodothermia > Balneolales > DATFMH01 > DATFMH01. The sequence continues at coordinate 2,507 of DATFMK010000831.1, read as the reverse complement.
GAAGATATGAATTTCGACGCTATCTGGTATTCCAAAGGGGCCATCAACGATACAGGTTATACCGCCGTGATGAAAATTCCTTTTAAAAGCCTGAATTTTCCCAAACGAAACATACAGAATTGGTCGATTCAATTCGTTCGAAATTATCCGCGTAACAAACGGTATACCTTTGTCTGGAGTCACATAAACCTTAATAATCCCTGCATTATGTGTCAGAACGGTCGCTTAACAGATATGAAAGGGGTTAAAAGTACCAACACGGTCGAGCTCCTGCCTTATGGCATGAGTTATCAGGGAAGCACTATTAAGAACTCCGACAACCCATCATCTGGATTGGATAATGGTCCTGTAAAAGCCCGGGTTGGTGGTAGTATCTCCTATTCTCCGACATCAACCAGTTCGATCGATGCGGTAATCAATCCCGATTTTAGTCAGGTAGAAACCGATGCCACACAGATTAGTGCCAATCAAACTTTCGCATTGTACTATCCTGAGAAACGTCCGTTTTTTATGAAAGGCGCCGATCTGTTCAACACTCAGGAGGATCTTTTTTATTCAAGAATGATCAATCACCCATTAACAGCTGGAAAATTTACAGAAAATGCATCTCATTACTCCCTGGCATTTTTAACTGCTTATGACCGGAATGCACCGTTCATCATACCTGGCCTGCTTGGCAGTTCGCTAATTAAGTCGAATATTCATGCTTATAGTAATATTTTGCGTGGTAAATATAATATTGGATCCGAATCCTATATCGGAGGATTACTCACAACCCGCAATGAAGGTCATGGATATAATTATGTGGGAAGTGTTGATTGGAGTTTGCTCCTTACGGATCACTATTATTTTAAAGGCCAATTGGCTTATTCCGATACCCAGGAATTGAATGACACTACATTGTTCAACAATTCACGCACATTTGGGAATAGTTCATATGATGCGGCATTTAACGGTCAACATTACGGCGGAACTTTGCTGAGTGCTGATTTTGAACGTCAGTCAAAGCATTATAATTTTTCAGTCACTTATAAATCGTTATCGCCGACCTTTCAGACTCAGGAGGGTTTTATTAATAAAACCAATCGCCGTCAAATCGAAGTAAACCAAACGCTTCAGTATTATCCTAGTAACAATTGGTTATCGAGAGGACAGTTAAATATAAATGGTGCCTGGCGATATAATTTTGCAAATCAATTTCAGGAACGGTGGATTTATGTTGGTTGGGATAACAGTTTTGCCGGACAAAACAACGTTTCCATCGCTTATTTGCCTTTGAATGATGAACGTTTTCGTGGCCGTTTTTTCACGAAAATGTACCATACAATGATTAATGTGGATTCCAAAGCATTCGATATTCTTTCATTCGGAGGAAGTTTGAATTTTGGCCGGTATATTAACAGAACGGATCACCCGACTTTGGGACATGGTTATAGCGTCTCTGCCTATGCTAATTTCAAACCGACCCCCCGACTGCATCTTTCACTGGATTACCAATATTCCACTCTTTCATCACTGGATAATTCAACAAAATATTATAACGGAGATATTACCCGTTTAAATAGTCGTTATAATTTCTCTAAAAAATTGTTCGCACGACTTATAACGCAATACAATTCCTTTAATAAACGCATACAGATTTATCCGTTGGTTTATTACAAACTCAATCCGTTTACTATTTTTTATGCGGGAATGACCGATTATATGGATCATTTTGATCAGCCTAATCAGTTTAACGGATTCAGACAAACAAACCGTGAATTTTTCATCAAGTTTCAGTATATGATACGAAGTTAAATAGAACGCGGATGACACAGATGACGCGGGTTTTCGCAGATTTTTAAAGAAAGAAACCACTTATCAACGACCAATAACCAATGTTAATATTGGTTATTGGTCGTTCAATCATAAATAAATTCTATCTCGTTACCTCCGCTCTTCGGTGTAATACAGGACCGGACGCTCAGTGTCAATAAACGTAAGTTATCTTTATACCATTATTTTGTCTAACAAAGATAAATTACAGACGTCATTCCGGGCCCCGACCCGGGATCTTGTAGTTAAGGGCAATAAGCGTTGTTTCGTTTATAGTTGGAAAGCATATTGTTAGCTATATCATCCACGGTTTGTAAATGGTAGCAACGCTTTGGCTGGATCCTGAATTAAATTCAGGATGACGTCGATGTTTTTTTCGGGGGATGATGTCGATTCTTAGGTTGTATTTGGTTAGGGATATTTACTAAATAGCTCCCAATCATTACTCATCGACGTCATTCCGGGCCTCGACCCGGAATCTTGTGGTTACTGGCTTTGAGCGTTGTTTCGTTTATAGTTGGAAAGCATGTTGTTAGCTATATCATCCACGGTTTGTAAATGGTAACAACGTTTTGGCTGGATCCTGAATTAAATTCAGGATGCCGTCGATGTTTTTTTCGGGGGATGATGTCTTTTTATAATATTTTGAATCTAATCTTAAGTATTGAAGGATGTTGTGAGAAGCAAACTTG
>DATFMK010000830.1:0-6067 GCA_035267005.1 Balneolales bacterium | reverse complement strand
AATTTCAACGCGGAGCACAGCCAAATTTCGCAGCTCTTTTTAGTGTCCTCAAAATCGAGCATCGGTTTATTTTTTATAAGTACAATAATTTACAATATGATATGTATTACTTCTTGTTGCTTACGTGAATAATTCGGGTTAATCTAAAAATCATTAAAACGGTCAAGCTTATTTAGGGATTGACAGATTTTGCTCATTGCTCATTGAATCACCCCAGCCAGCCTTCGCGGTCCAGGCTTCTATATTGAATCGACTCAGCGATATGGGCGGTTTTGATATTTTCCGAAAAATCCAGATCAGCGATCGTTCGTGATACCTTGAGAATTCGGTCATAAGCACGAGCGGAAAGTCCCAGACTGTTGATAGCGCGTTTTAACAGTTGAGACCCGTCCTTTTCTATCCGGCATACTTTTCTGACCGTTCGCGTGCTCATCTGTGCATTACAATAAACTCCATTCATACCAAAATATCGTTTATTCTGGATATCTCTCGCCCGGATAACCCGTTCCCGGATTTGTTCCGAACTTTCTCCGTTTTTTCGGCTACTTAATTCCTCATAACTGACTTTATTCACCTCGATATGCAGATCAATACGGTCCAGCAGAGGACCACTAATTTTACTTAAATAGCGCTGCATTTGTACCGGTGAGGTGCCTTCCGGATTATCGGGATCATACCAATCGCCGGATGGTGACGGATTCATAGAAGCAACCAGCATAATCTTGCTTGGATAACTCACACTCATTCTCGCTCGAGATATCGAAACATGGCCATCTTCCAATGGCTGACGCAGAACTTCTAAAGCGCTGCGTTTGAATTCGGGTAATTCATCCAGAAACAGAACCCCATTATGAGCCAGCGAAATTTCTCCCGGCATCGGGATACTTCCACCACCGACAAGGGCAACATCCGAAACCGTATGATGCGGAGCCCGGAACGGTCGTCGCGATATCAATCCGATACCATCGGGTAACAAACCTGCCACAGAATGTATTTTCGTCGTTTCCAATGCTTCATCCAGGTTTACCGGTGGAAGAATCGTTGGAAGCCTTCGGGCAAGCATCGTTTTACCAGAACCCGGAGGCCCTACCATGATGATATTATGTCCGCCAGCTGCCGCCACTTCCATGGCTCTCTTTACATTTTCCTGTCCCTTTACATCACTGAAATCGATAATTTCATTCGACTGATTTTCACTAAATAATTCATCAATATCCACACTGATCGGCTCGAACTCATCGGCATTATTGAGCCAATCGACCACTTCCCGCAGGTTTTCGAAGGCCAGCACCTTGATCCCATCAACTACAGCTGCTTCAAAACCATTAGCTTTGGGAACCACAACATAGTCCAATCCTTTTTTCTGTGCTTCAACAGTGATTGATAACACCCCTTTAACCGAACGGAGCGAGCCATCTAATGCCAATTCACCCAAAATGAGTGTTCGATTCAGTTTATCCATATTGATTTGTCCGGATACAGCCAATAATCCCACAGCAATCGGCAAATCAAAAGCACTACCTTCTTTTGGGAGATCAGCCGGTGCCAGGTTAACCGTTATTCGTCCACGCGGCATCTGAACAGCGGAATTTTTCAAAGCCGCTTCAATTCGATCGCGCGATTCCGTAATAGCGCGATCAGGTAACCCAACGAGAAAATATTTGGGCAACCCGGAATTCATATTTATCTCAACATCAATCAAATGAGCATCTACTCCATAGGTTGAAGCACAAAATACATGAGCCAGCATAATTTTTGAACCTTTTCTTATTGTTTTACGTAATAAGACTATAAAGAGAGCAAAACCTTACATTTTTTTGACAATTTAAATTTGCAATACTATGGGCGAGACAATTTTCGATGAAATACGAGTTAGTGGCGAGAAACTCATTAGCAAGGTTAAACAAATTCTCAAAGAAGGGAATGTCAGACGTATCATCATCAAAAATAAAGAAGGTGAAGTGCTTTTGGATGTACCTTTAACTATAGGAGTAGCAGGATTTGGAACTTCGCTGGTAGCTATGGGACCAATTATAACAGCGCTCGGAGCTTTTGCACTTTTCTACAACGATTATAGCATAATTGTCGAACGAGAGCCAAAAGATGAGAATGAAGTTGAGGCAGAGATTATCAACATAGAAGATGAAGACAACGAAGACGAAGACCAAGAAGAAGAAGATGATGATGATGACGAGGAAGAGGATGAAGAACCTACAAACTTCTAAACAACTTCCGTAATCATCAAAAAAAAAGCTCCTCATGTAAAATGAGGAGCTTTTTTGAATCACTTTTTTAGACAGCTGGTTATTTTGCCGATTCTTGTTTTTCCGGAACAGCTTCTGCTTCCTGCTCACCAAGCCAGCGCTCAGCATCAATGGCGGCCATACAACCGGATCCTGCGGCTGTAACAGCTTGTCTGTATTGACTATCCTGTGCGTCTCCACAGGCAAAAATGCCCTCAACATTTGTTTTTGATGATTTATCAATAGTTTGGATATAACCAACATCATCCATATCCAATACCCCTTTGAACAGATCGGTATTGGGTTTATGACCAATGGCAATAAAAACTCCCGTTACATCCTCGAGGGTAGTTAATTCACCGGTTTTCACATTTTCAATAACAACGCCATTTACCGTTTTATCTCCCAGAACTTCATGCAGAACGCTATCCCACATTATTTCCGCTTTTGGATTATTGAAGAAACGGTGTTGCATGGCTTTTGAAGCCCGTAATTCCTCACGACGATGGATGACTGTCACTTTGCTTGCAAATTTGGTAAGAAACGTAGCTTCCTCCATAGCGGTATCACCACCACCGATGACAATAACATGCTGATCTCTGAAGAAAGCGCCGTCACAAGTCGCACAAGCCGATACACCGAATCCACGTAGCCGCTGCTCGCTTTCGAGACCCAGCCATTTAGCGGAGGCTCCGGTAGAGACAATCAACGCCTCAGCATAAATTTCGGTTTCTTCATCGATCGTCAATTTATAAGGACGTTGATCAAAATCGATGTCCGTAACCATGCCATATCGAGCATCAGCACCAAATCGCTGGGCTTGCTCACGGAATAAATCCATCATCTTCGGTCCTAAAACTCCTTCCGGAAAACCGGGATAATTTTCCACATCCGTCGTAGTCATTAACTGACCGCCCGGTTCAGGTCCTTCAAAAATGATGGGTTTTAAATCAGCTCTTGCGGCATAAATTGCAGCTGTTAGCCCGGCAGGGCCACTGCCAACGATAACAACCTTAAATGTTTTTCCTGCAATATCTTCCATATTATTAATATTTACTTTTTAGGTTTTTACTTTACTAATATAACTATATACTCAATTACTTATAAAAAATTCTTTTTCAATTGTGCTAACGAAAGACCACTCTAAAAATTCTCATGACATATTCAAGATAAAAATATCAGTAATTAGTATACAGAAGCTTTAGATTGATCATTATTACATGTGTATGCTTATTGAATAAAGGGAATTCCCTATCTAATAGGTAAGACTAATTCCAAATAATTATAAAATAGGATTTGTCGCATATCTTATTTACTTAGACTTAATATAAATTTCATTAGCCCTATAATCGCTTTATAAACATATTTATGCACGACATTATATTTAAGACTTTCTTATCTTAAATTTTTCTTATTACTTAGAGAATATTAATAACCGATCATTGTTCAAAAAAACGCTTTTTATAATTCCTTTTACAATAAATACTTACTACTAAAAAAATATTGGCAATTCCCTTTGTTTTATATATGTTTTCATAGCAACAATTTTTATTAACAAATTAAATAATAATTAACCGTGAAAGTCGCTGTTCCAAAAGAAACTACATCTGGTGAAACGAGAGTTTCTCTTAGTCCCGACACGGTATCGAGTCTGATATCTAAAGACGGACTCGAGATACTCGTTGAGAAAGACGCTGGAAAAAGGGCCTCGTTTCCCGATAAAGCTTACGAAAAAGCTGGTGCAAAGATTGTACCAGATATACAAACATTGTATGAATCGGCAGACATCGTACTCAAAGTTCAAAAACCCACGGAAGAAGAAATTAAGATGATGAAGCCAGGGACGGCTTTAATCAGCTTTTTGTGGGCTTTATATGACAAGAAACTTGTCGAACAACTTAAGGATGCCAAAATAACAGCATTTGGTATGGATGCCATACCCCGTATATCAAGAGCTCAGAAAATGGACGCATTGTCCTCTATGAGTTCGATTTCGGGTTATAAATCTGTACTTATTGCTGCAAATGCATTAGGTAAATATATGCCGATGATGATGACGGCAGCCGGGACAATACCACCATCCAAAGTTTTGATATTAGGTGCTGGAGTTGCCGGATTGCAAGCCATTGCTACGGCTCGTCGTTTAGGCGCTGTTGTTGAGGCTTTTGATGTACGTCCTGCTGTTAAAGAACAAGTAGAAAGTCTGGGAGCCAAATTTGTTGAGGTTGAACTTGAAGAACAAGAAACCGAAACAAAAGGTGGATATGCTAAAGAACTCTCTAAAGAGAGTCAGCAGAAGCAACGGGAAGCTGTACATCAGCATGCCAAGAAAGCAGATATTGTTATTACAACAGCGTTAATACCTGGTAAACCGGCTCCTAAACTGGTAACAAAGGAAATGGTTGCTGATATGATGACTGGTTCTGTAATTGTAGACCTTGCCGCCGAACAAGGGGGAAATTGTGAACTGACCAAACCTGGAGAAATTGCAAATGAAAACGGTGTCCTTATACATGGTCCGTTGAATGTTCCCGGTATGATGGCGGAGCACGCAAGTCATCTGTATTCGAAAAACTTATCTGCCTTTTTGACACATCTTATCAAAGATGGGGAATTAAATCTGGATTTCGAAGATGAAATCACGCAATACGCCACTATCACACATGATGGTGAGATTGTTAGTCCTGCTGTTAAAAAAGGAGAAATGTAACGTATCTCAAAGCAACTATTCATTTCAGATAAATAATTGGAGTGTATTTATGTCAAGTCTTTTATTCAATTTATACATATTTATTCTGGCAAGTTTTGTGGGCTTTGAGGTTATTTCCAAAGTACCCACAACACTACATACGCCGCTCATGTCGGGATCGAACGCCATATCGGGTATTACCATTATTGGTGCCCTGGTTATCGCCGGCGAAACAAGTGGAACCCTCTCACCATTGATTGGGTTGTTCGCAATCATTTTCGCGACAATTAACGTGGTTGGTGGCTTCGTTGTTACTGACCGTATGCTACAAATGTTCAAAAAAAAGGATGATTAACAATGAGCAATTTTTTACCCCAATCCTTACAAGTATTTGTTCCTGATACGGTCCAGATTGTATACATCATCGCCATTATATTATTTATATATGGCTTAAAGAAGCTAAGCTCACCTGCAACAGCCCGGAATGGTAATATCCTGGCAGCCATCGGTATGTTTATAGGTATTATCGTAACCATGCTGGACCCCCACATTATTAGTTTTGGATATATCATAATTGGAATTGTTGTTGGTAGTATTATCGGTGTTATAGCTGCCAAGAAAGTAAAAATGACGGCCATGCCTGAAATGGTTGCCATTTTTAATGGTTTTGGTGGTGCTGCATCCGCATTAGTAGCCATCGGCGAATATGTCAGAACCGCCAATCCGGCGACTTTAGCTCTTAATGATATGATCACATTAGGACTCAGTGTTCTCGTCGGTGCCGTAACTTTTACCGGTAGTTTTATCGCATATGGTAAATTACGCGGTTTCGTGGCAAGTAAACCGATTGTATACGCCGGACAGAAAATAGTTAGTGCTGTTATCGGTTTGGTTATTCTATTTTCAATAGTAATGCTTGTTATCGATCCGAATTCTGTAAACTATCTCTGGATTAACACTGCTTTATCACTCATTCTTGGTGTTCTGGTTGTTATCCCGATCGGTGGAGCGGATATGCCGGTAGTGATTGCACTATTAAACTCATATTCTGGTATCGCCGCTATGTTAACCGGTTTTGTATTAAACAATAACCTGTTGATCGTCAGTGGTGCCTTAGTCGGTGCCTCCGGTATCA
>DATFMK010000829.1:0-4712 GCA_035267005.1 Balneolales bacterium | reverse complement strand
GCTTCTTGCGCATTTCTAACTTCGCCTTGATCACGACAAAATTTCTTGGTGAATAATCCGGGTTAATATGCTGCGGTTTCGAAGTCACTGAGGCTTTGATATTGAACAAAATCACTGATTTTGCATAGTCTTCTAACAATCAATCTTATATTGATTAGAAGATTTTAATTTATTATCTAATCCTATCTAATAGCCTAATTTGGGGGCTTTTTCTGGGTTTTGTGGTTATTTGTGCAATCAGATCTTCAGTTAAATTTGATACTAATCTATTGCATAATTTAGATATAATACTTTTTATAGGTATTATATATTAGTTAATAATACGTATAAAAATTAAGGACTTTTGAATCAGCAGATTATAAAGATGCATTCTTTTGGTAAAAAAATATTTTGGGTAATTATTTTATTATTAGTGGGAAATGCTCACGCTCAAAATACCATGAGTGCCAGTGCCAAAGTCTCTTTAACCGTTGTGAAAAGCCTGAATGTAAGAAGTTCAGCCAATCTTAGTTTTAGTCATAACTCACCTCAAAATGGAGTTTTTATTATATCTCCTAAAGACAAAAAAGCAGGACGTTTCATTTTGGAGGGGAAACCCGGATCGAAGATAATGATATCAATTCCCAATACTATTACTTTGTGTGAGACAAAGGGTAACAATATATATAAGATTTCAAATAGGTATGCTTATAATACAAAAAATAATCAGCAATTATCACGATTAGTGGGGCATTCACACCATATGGCTACCCATTTGAATGCTGAAAGTGGAAAACTTTATGTTTGGATTGGTGAAGAGATCAATTTTAATAGAATGAAACCTGGAAATTATAACGGGGAATACACAGCGACTATATCCTATCTTGATCAGTAAAATGAGAATTTTTTAATAATTCTTGAAGAGAAATATTAAATGCCTACATTTTCTCCTCAGTAACAATAATAAATATAATAAATGTACCAATATGATTAATACTTAATGATACTATGTAATACATAAATACAATAATTATCATAAATATGATGATAATTATATGGGTAAATGTATGGGTATGTGGTATAGTGGTTTTTGCCGATTTATGTATTGATTATAAAAGGTACATTTAAATAGTTTAAATATTTATAACGGGTTAGTAGAATATTATCAACCATTTCTTACTTTTTGGAATTTGTTGCAGCTTTAGACAAAATATATAGATGTATGATTTCATGTGATAAATGATTAAGGATGGATTCTACTGTGCTTTTAAATATTTGAATTACATAATCAAGAGGATTCTAATTTAATTGGGGAGGTAGCTAAGATGATCAAAAAAATATCAACTATAGTAATAATCCTGTTTGCTTTTGCAGGAATGAGTAATGCTCAGGTAGCCGTATCGGGTACTCCAAGCACAAATGGTGGAAATATGCAGAGTGCGAATGCCAATGCCAATGCCAATATAACGATATATCAAGCTTTAACTGCTAATCAAATTACAGGCGAGGATATGAATTTTGGTAGTGTACCAGCAGGCGTTACCGCTACGGTGGATCCAACAAAATCGGCTGCGGCAGGTTTCCATTTCGTGGGTGCCAGTAATGCATCGGTAAATATTACTTATCCAACTACTGTAACTTTATCTGATCAATCCGGAAATGGATATTCTGACTTGACACTTGCTTCTTTGCAAGTCGTATATGATAATTCATCAACTCCAGATCAGGCTAATGGAACGGTGATTACAGCAACAGGTAGTGAAACCGAGACATTAGGTAGTGGTGGGGATCTTTATATGTGGGTTGGTGGTTCCGTTACGGTTCCAGGTAGTCAGCAACAAGCACCTTATAAAGGTACCCTTACTGTAAATATTAGTTATACGGCTAACTAGTGTAGTTATGATGTGACATTTTAATATAAAAAGGGTTTGAAAAATCTATAGAAACCCTTTTTATTTTTTTGTCATTTTAATAGACATGAATTTAAATACAGTTTCTTGTTTTTGTTTTGATTAGTTTTTGTATAATTATAATAAATTAATGTTTATTTGTTAATTATTAATTATATATGCTTTCAGAATAAAAAGGTATTATTGCTATCGCCAACTAATTGGAACAGCGATTTATTAAATATCTGTGAAGATGACATAGCCTTTTTGATTCATCAAGACAAGTAAGGTTTTGTGAAATAACCCAAACTTTTGAAATGATTAAATCAATCATCATCTCATTAATCTCCATTTTTTTTATTTCGGGTAATGGCTGGGCTCAAATAAAATCACATCCCATGGCATCTGCCGGCATTTCAGGGGGATATTATAATGGAATTTCTGCAATAACCACTCCGGCAACAGCAAGTGTGGTTATTTTTAAAGGGTTATCTATCACAAATATAAAGGGTTTAAATTTTGGTAATTTCGCCGTGGGTGCCGGTACGGTGGGTATTGCCTCAAATAATAAAAAAGCTGCTGAATTTGAAGTAACGGGAGAACCACAAACCGAAGTGAAAGTTACCATACCGAGTACTTTAATTAACCTGGTGTCTGGAAATGCCTCTTTATCGCTTAATTTATATAATCCGGCTTATAATACTTTAGATGATCAGATAAATGCGATCGGAGCACAAAATAATAGTTTATTCAGTACCAATTTGGGAGTGAATGGTACGCTATTTATATGGATTGGCGGTGAAGTAAATGTTTTGCCGTCGACGACTCCCGGTACCTATAATGGTACGATCACCGTGTCTGTCGCTTATGTGAATTTGTGACAGATACTTATAAATGTATAATGATGTGATTATCAATATTTGTGGAATAGGTGTATGAATATTTATAAAACAATAGGTGTTGAGACTGCGGGATATTTAATAAATATCATAAAGTGGATTATTTATGTTCTATTAATCACTATTTATTTAATATTCCTTCCAATTCTGGTGAACGCACAATACTCAGTTAGTGTAATTAAAATGAATGATTTAACATTTGGAAATATGCTGGCTGGAAACAATAAAACTATATTACCATCCGGTGCTGGCGCCGCATTGTTTCAAACATCTCTGGTACGTACAACTGGTACTAATCAAGGGGGCAAGAATGGTGCACTGGATATAACTGTGGTTTTCAATCTGCCGAATCAATTAAATAATAGCGGACATTCACTATCAATCACATTTGGACCTAACAGTGCGATGTGGGCAAATGGAAGTAATATAAACGGCGCTAAATCTTTTGATCCGACACAACAGCAACAACTAAAATTGAAGAAAAACAAGGACACTTACATATGGCTTGGAGGGACGGTAAACAGCAGTTTATCACAATGGTCAGGTAAATATAGTAATGTCATTACCATCACGGTGAACGCGCTGAATAATTGATTTAATGAATAGGGGAATTCATCAATAATCTAAAAAAATTATGGTTAAAAGGGGTAGACTATTTACAATGTGGCTGGGCATCATTTTAATTCTTTTATTGGTCGTATCAGCATCTGCAGAAGCGCAAGTAATTGTATATCCAACCTCAATTATTGCCAGTAATACGAATCGTTTTGGCACTTTTTATGTGTCAAACAAATCTGATCGACCTCAGCAAATAACATTAAGTTTTCGATTTGGATATCCTGCTTCTGATTCGTTAGGAAATATATTCATGCAGTATAAGGATAGTATAAATGCTCCGAAATATTCTTGTGCCAATTGGATAAAAAGCTATCCGAGAAAGTTCATTTTACCACCGGGGCAGAGACAAACGGTGCGTATGTTACTATCTCCCCCAGCCGATTTAAAGGATGGCGTTTATTGGACAAGGTTAGTTACAAATTCAAAACCACAAGTCGATTTCCCTGATACGTCTAAGAAAGGGGTAGTAACACATATTGTTTTTGCTATCGACCATGTTACTTCGGTTATGTTTCGTAACGGAAAAGTAAACGCTCGTACGCAAATTCAAAAAATGAATATAAAAGAAGATTCCACCGGTAATATGGAAATCCTGGTACATTTACACAGAGATGGGAATGCTCCTTTCATCGGAAATACTGTATTACAAATAATTGATCGATCAGGGAAGGTTATCAAGACATTTGACGAGCCTATAGCTGTTTATTTTGATATGATAAAAAAATTCAAAATAGATCCCGAAAATTATAAAAGCGGGTCTTATTCGGCTGTACTTACCCTGAATTCCAAGAGGGATATCATACAAAATGATCCGGAATTAATAATTAAACCGGTTTCCAAAGAGATCTCATTCCAACTTAAATAATAGTGAAGGTGGGTTGGGCATTCTGAATAAAAGCCGATTGAAGATGTGATTCAAAACTATAGATGGCTTTAAATGGACAAGATATGTTCCTTATTTTAGGAAAATCTAAAGAACGTGAAATAAGCCGTAAAAAATATTTTACTGTATTTCGGATTACGTTTATTTGTTTCTTGTTATTTATTCCGAATATTTGTTTTGCTTCTGTAAATTCCCATAAAAAAAATGAAGAGCCATCACAGATATTTCTGTCATTTCGTTATAAATATCTCATAGATAATGTACTAACGGTTTATTACGAGAATAATAAGGTCTATCTGCCAATAGGTCAGATTTTCGATTTGTTGAAAATCAATAATACTATTGATATTAAAAAGCAGAGCATCAGTGGCTTTTTCCTGAATCCTAAAACCAAATATGAAATAAATTTTAAGGATTTAACTGCAACCGTTGGTAAAAAAAGCT
>DATFMK010000828.1:0-3831 GCA_035267005.1 Balneolales bacterium | reverse complement strand
TTCAAAAACGCCGCTTATGCGCAGGGTCGTTAGCCACATAATAATCAAAAACACATAACATCATGAGATACTTTATACTGATCTTCCTATTTCTATCAATAACAAGGACTTCTTATTCGCAAAAGTCTACTTCCGATGTATTGATTAATGCATTTATTAATGCTTCAAAAATTAAAAATGATAGCCTAAGACTCGCGAGATTTGATGCGATTGCAAATCAAGCAAAATCTCTGACAAATAATTTAGACAATGATAAAAATACTGGAGATTGGCAATTACAATCTAAGAACAATCCTTTAGATGATTCCAAAACAGTTGTTGCAGCTCTTCAAGCAAATCAGGGAACAAACAGCTATAACGAAAAACCAGTTTTAGTGGCCCGTTGTCAGAGTAATAAAATTACTTTCTATATTAATTGGGGAGAGTATTTGGGAGATAATGCTCGCGTAACATTTCGAATTGACAAAAATGAAACTAAAACAACTACCTGGAGTCTTTCTACTGATTCTAAAGCAACATTTTTCCCAAGGCATACCATAGATTTTCTTAGAAAATTGGAACATAGTGGACGCTTCGTTGCTCAAATCACACCCTATGACTCTAACCCAATTACAGCAGTTTTCAATACCTCGGGAGCCGATAAAATAATCCCAAAAATCTTGGGATGTAGTAAATGAATTCGCCGTGGCTAACAAGCGCATTAAGGGGACTAAGCCGGTCGGGCATGAATCCGCATCTGGCTTGTGCTCAAGCTTTTAGCTAAATTGACAAGCGGTGCTTGTATCTTAGCCCCTTATGCGCAGGGTCGTTAGCTGGCTTTTTTATTAAAATATCAAATCAGAATACTAATTATGAATACTTTGTTTGAAAAACTTAAAAGATCATTTAAATATTATTATTATGGCCAGAAAAATGAATGGCATTTCCCTTCGAATATTGCCCATTTATCGGGTGGTAAAATGGCAAATGGCAGCTATGAACCAGATGTATCTAAAAAAATAGTTGAAATTTTAGAAAGCGGTGATACTTTTATTGATGTCGGCGCAAATGTAGGTTACTTTTCAAAAATAGCTTCTAAAAAAGTTGGACCAAAAGGAAAGATTTATGCCTTTGAAGTGGAACTCGAAAACTATTATGCATTAACAAAAAATATAAATGGTCATTCAAATATAAATGCTCTGCATCTCGCTATTTCGAATGACAACTCTTTTGTGAAAGTAAATCACAGTTCTCATTCCAATTGTCATAGTATTGTAGATACAGATAATTTATTAGACGGAAAAAAATTCTCTATTCCTACGATTACCCTTGATCATTTCTGGGAGACTTATTTACAAAAAAGACCTATTCAATTAATAAAAATAGATGTTGAAGGCGCAGAACTTATGGTACTCGAAGGGATGGATCATCTACTAACAGAAAATATAATTAACACAATAATTATTGAATTTTGTCCGAGAATCATTCAAAATGCCGGATATAATATTGCTGGTCTTTACGAAAAAATAGCAACAAATTATACCATATCAATTATTGATAAAGAATATAAATCAATAATAGAAAATGGAATCATAAAATCTATTGCCGATCTAGAAGCTGTCACAAATCAATTGCTTAAAAAAGAAGACACTATAAATATTAATTGGCTTTGTAACAAAGTTTAAACTTTATTGCTCCTTCAGCCAGCTAACAAGGCGCATCAAGGGGGACGTTTTTCGCTCGGCCTTTACACGTTTCCGTTCGAATTTTACGTTTTGTCTGCTAAATTATATATCAAAAACGCCCCTTATGCGCAGGGTCGTTATACCGCATTAGCCGGTGCGACAATTTTTGCTTAGTGTCATACTTTCAAAAGTATTGTTACGGTGGATCGGGAAATAGCAGAACTGGATTATAATAGCCTCAAAAATTTAAGTATAGGACGAGTGATCAAATAGAACGGTTTGAAAACTTAAAGAGCTACCAAAAGCAAAAGAGGTTAAAATCGAAATTCGTAAACTGGAGGAAAAAATGCGTATTAAAATAACACAATTCACAATTATTTGTCTGGCAAGTTTATTAATAGTTGCGTGTGGAAACTCAGGTGGTCCGAATCCGAAGCAAGTTTTAACTAACTATCTGAATTCCTTAAACAAGAGCAAGTATAAAGAGGCGTATTCGTATATTTCAAGTGAGGACAAGGCAGTCAAGGACTTGCAAAGTTATCTCAATGATAAGAACAATAACAATCCATTTACTCAAGCAATAAATAGCAAAACCTCATACAAAATCAAAAAAATTGATAAGTCTGGAAGAAATGCAACGGCTGATGTTGAGATAACTCAACCAGATCTAGGGTCAATATTCTCTAATGTTATGGGTTTGGCAATAACATCCGCTTTTGACAGCACCAATAAAAAAAAGATGGAAAAAAAATTAGCCCAAAAATTTGAAAGCGGTAAAATTCCCATGTCGAATAAAGAAAAAACATTTCATTTAGTTGATGAAAAAGATGGATGGAAAATGTTTTTTGATTGGAAAAGGCAAGCGAAAATCCAGCAGCTATTAGCGGAAGCAAAAAAACTAAAAGAGTCGAAAAAACTTTATGGGGCAGTTAAGAAATACGAACAAATTCTGGAGCTTGATTCTGACATGGTCGATGTCAAAAAGAGTCTTGAAAAGACAAAAGAGGAGATAAAGTCCTTTGAGGAAAAGCAAAAATATATAAAAAATGTTGAACTATATGATCTCAAAGCTAAATATTATAAAACATATTTAGATGGAAAAGTCCCGGGTGTTACTTTCAAATTAAGGAATAAAGGTAACAAGACTCTAAAAGAAGTTGAAGTCACCGTATATTTCAAGGATGCAAATGACACCACAATCGCAGAAGAAAAATATTATCCCGTCTTAGTAACGAAATATTCTTTTGGTGACAACAATAAGCCTCTTAAACCGAATTATATATGGCAAATGAAAAGAGATGAATTTTATAAAGCAGAATCGGTTCCAAGCGAATGGAAGGTAGGCAAGGTTTCCGCAAAGATTACCGACATAGAGTTTGAATAAAAAAACTACATTAACTTGGACGTCAATTCTGCTACGCCCCATTGCTGCGGGTTATGCGGAGCGTTTTATTGCAACCTAACAAATCGTATTAGTTCACATGTTTTGGATTCAAACAGTAATACCACCAATTTTAGGAGCGATTCTCGGATTTGTAGTTTGGTATATTCAGTCAAGAATTGAGAAAATTCGAAGAGAACAAGAGAAGCTGCATGACGATAGGCGAAAAATCTATTCAGAAATTTTAGAGCCTTATATCAAGTTATTGAGCAAATCCAGTAATGAATCTGAACTTCAAAAAGTTACCAAGCAATTAACTTCACTTGATTACAAAAAGAAAGCATTTGAGTTTACTTTGATTGGGGATGATAATGTTGTCAAGGCATTCAATAATATGATGCAATATGCATTTCTGACGAAAGAAGAAAGCCCGAATTTGGCCCAGTCACGGATACTGGAATTGTGGGGCGATTTCCTTTTAGAAATCAGAAAAAGCGTTAATAATCCTAAAACTTCTTTGACAAATAAAGATATGCTACGTGGATTCATAACAGACATTGATAAATTTATGTAAAGAGGAAATGCGGTATAACACGCGCATCAAGCGGACGTTTTTCGCTTAGCCTTTATTCGTTTCCGTTCGAATTTTTCGTTTTGTCTGCTAAATTATAAATCAAAAACGCCCCTTATACGCAGAGTCGTTAGACAAACAAAATTTTCCTTGCCTCGTCACGTTATTATGACGTATATTTAAATATAAAAGATACGTCTTGTTATGAAAAATAA
>DATFMK010000827.1:0-5055 GCA_035267005.1 Balneolales bacterium | reverse complement strand
ATTTCAATATAAGCTGTCTCAGGGTACAATGTGATCGCATGAAACTCTTTGAGTCCTGACATACGCTCAATCTCACCGAGCAATACCGATTTACTGCCGTCATCATTTTCAACCAATTTATAATCTACCGGTAAAAAAGTGCCGGGACGGTGATGCTGGGGCCAGTTGAATTCAATCCCCCCCGACAACCAGGGTCCGGTCAGTCCTACCAGGGCAGGTTTGATCACCTTATTATGGTATATAAACCCGTAATTGTTGGTTTTGTCGTAGGCGTACTGAATTCGCCCCCCAAACTCCGGCATAACCATTAGTTTGATGAACTCATTTTCCAGAAACACGACTTTGTACTTTTTCCCAACTTTTTCGTCGAAAATTTTTTCTGTGAAAGGATAGGGATACACTTTACCGGAACTTCCCTGATATACTCTTTTCTCAAAAAACATGGGATTTTTTTCCGGCTCTCCCACTTTATAAGTCGGAATTTCTACAGTCTCTTCCCATATTCGAACATCTTCCATTGTACTCATTTTTTGGTTATAAACTTAATTTCTGATCGTGAAATGATTTCCGTCTAATGCTTTTTAAATAGGTGCTCAATCATGCCTGGCTTAACTTCTGTCGTGGGATTGAATTGATCACTTTTCACATATTTTTCCAGGCTGTATAACATCTGCCGGGCAACCGGACGATTTTTCAAATCGTGTTCCAGATCGATACTGGTCATTAATAATTTTCCTTTACCGACTTTCGCTTGAAACACCAATCCGATCTTATGATTCTTATTCCAATCATCAATCATCTGAACGGTTGGCCGGAAAGGTGCGGGGAAGTCATCCATGATCATCGGCTTGGAATGATCAACCAAATCCCACCACTGCCAATTGGTATAATATTGAGTTGGGAAATGTTGTAAGGCCGGATTTTCGGGATTGCAAAATATGCCCAGTGTATGCGGCGGCTGATTGTCCGTCCAATTCGTGTTCCAGAAAATACTGGATAATCCCGGAGGTACTTTTGAATACACTTTGGAAGTGTCCGCGAGTAGCAACACTCGTCGTCCCCTTTTTAAAGCATTACTTACGCTGCGATTCCAATCATGAGCCACGAGCACACCATGCATTTTCGGCATATCCATCTTTTGCGGATAAACCCAAATATTCCAGTGATTGGTATAATTTGTTCCTTGCACAGATAATGTTAAATCAAGGCGAGTAGCTTTTTTTACCCTGCTCAAGGGAATGGATAATTTACCGACTTTTGTGGGTTTCCCTTCCTCCAGATTGGTTTTATTGAATTGTCCCTGTGCATACATGTTTCCATTGGGATAGGTCACCTTCCATTGTAAAACCGCCCCTTTCAAATCATGTTCACCATAATTTGCAAATTCAGCCGTGCCGGTAAAAGTTTGATTGTTTTTCCATGTAAAACTATTTGTACGCAATAACGGAACATATCCGCTCTGAAATTCATGAAATTCGTGGGCATCGACATACGGCTTTGGCTTCCAGAATACATCCAGCACACCGACCAAAGCGGTCCCCTGTCCGGGAAAATCATGTAAACCCAAAAGCTGATATCCACCAAATCCGGGTGTTCTAAGAGAAGCTTCGATTTCTTCTTTATACTCCAATACCTGCCATTTACCCGATGCCATCAAAAAATCATGCGCTTCATCCAGCATATGATGATTTCGCAGCGATTGTTTAAAAATATCATAATTGTAAGGTCGAAGAACACCGGTAAATTCCGGAATCTCCTTAAAATTGGGATAGACACACCACTGACCAACTTCGTGACTTTCGATCGGAACTTTGTGTTTTTCCACGTAATTACTGTAATCGTAATTGGTGCTGAGTGGTTTGGCATTAAAAAGACCTTTTAATCCGGCACCCCATAATTGCGCACGGGGACCATACAGATTATCAAAATCGTTTTCCGGGATTTGCGGATATCCGGAAGAACTTGCATAAAGATGACGGGGATCTTCTTTCTTCCAGCGTTTCACCAGTTTGGTCAGAAATGGTTTCACATTGGGTCCGCCCAACTCATTACCTGTGACAAACATGGTGAAAGATGGATGGTTTCCATACGCTTTTAATATTCTCTGAGCTTCGTCGGCTATGAATTTATTTGTTTTAGGATGACTGCCGGCTGAGCTCGGATCCCAATAGGGATTGGCCACTTGTAAATAAAAACCTGTCTGATCAGCGGCTTTAAACGCGGCTTCCGGTGGACACCAGGAATGGAATCGCATAGAGTTTAAACCGTAAGCTTTACTGATTTTAAAAATCCGCAGCCAATGTTTAACATTCATCGGAGGATAACCCGTTATCGGAAAAGGAGCACAATTCAGCGTACCGCGAATTAAGGTAGGACGTCCGTTAATGACAAATTGCGTCCCCTTCGTGCTGAAATCCCGCATTCCGAAACTTACTTTGTCTTCATCGTTGAATTGGCGATTATTTTCATCAGCTTTCATATGAACATTCAAGTGATATAGAACCGGATGGAAATAATCCCATAACTGCATCTTATCTCCCATATGAATAACCGAATTCACCACAATCAGGGAATCGCTGCTGTGAAAATGAACCTGAACCGTATTCAGATGTTCCGGTTGTTTTGTGTTATAGGAATCGGCATTAAGCGTTAAAACCCCTTTAATATCTTTGTGCAACTTGTTATCTAAAGTTATTTCGACTTTCGCCGATTTGTTTTTTATTTCCGGATAAACCTGAACATTTGAGATGTTGACCAAATCTTTGGCCCTCAACTGAATTTTTCCAATAATTCCGTTCCAATTGGTCTGCGTCTCTTCGGTATAAGCGGATGCATAGAACCCGATATGATAAATCATATCATTATCCACTTCGATCATGATCAAATTCTTTTGACCGGGTTTGATCAAAGACGAGATGTTGTAAATTTGTGGAGTCGAAAGACTAACTCGCGAGCCAGCCGGTTTTCCGTTAATCCAAACTGTAGTTTTCCAATGTGCTCTTCCCAAAAACAAGGTGATATCCTTGTTCTTCCAACTTTTAGGGACGTAGATTTTTTTAGAATACCAGGCGTCTCCTTTATACTTGAACAGCCGGTTTAACCGCCACGGAACCCGGTCATGTGTTTTGTATCCTTTTCCTGACCGATCGGTTGATCCCGGTAAAGTGATCGTTTCCGGCAGTTTTTTAGCGTGCCAATTTCCATGTCCTTTGTCCCCTTCTCCCAACGGATCCAGTTCAAAACGCCAGGTTCCCGCTAAAGAAATAGTATTTTCACGGGATGAATTAACAGAAGTTAAATGTTGTGCTTTTAACAATACCGGATTCAGGCAAAAAAGCAGTAAACAATAACCGGCAATTTTTATAATAGATATCTTTTTATCCATTTTGAATTTTGTTGATTAGGCTTTGATTAACAGGTCTTCTAATTCTTCGAGAGATTTACCTTTAGTTTCCGGCACGAAAACAACCACAAACAACCAACCGGCAAGGCAAATAGCGGCGTAAAGCCAAAACGTGTAGGCATCACCGATACTGTTTTGGAGAATCGGGAAAGTCAATGTAAGCAGAAATGAGGCAACCCATAAGAAAAACGTGGCGACCGACATGGCAATGCCTCGTATTCTGTTGGGATAAATTTCGGAAATGAGTACCCAAACTACCGGGGCCAGAGAAGTTGCATAAAAAGCTATCGCAAAAAGTACCAGAAGAATCAGGTAAAAACCGCCGAACAAGTGAAAGAAGAAACAAATTCCTATTAATGAATAACTTACAATCATTCCAGCGGCTCCTATCAATAACAGTTTTTTTCTGCCTACTTTATCAACCAGCCACATCGCGAGAATCGTAAATGTCAGATTGACCACCCCGATGAGAATAGTTCGAAATAACGCGGAGTGAATACCGATCCCCGCTTTTTGAAAAATATCGGGCGCATAAAAGAAAATGACGTTGATTCCGCACCACTGTTGAAAAACAGCTAAAACAATCCCGAGAATAACGACAAACCTAAGTTCCGGTTTTATCAAATCCCTGAGCCGGCCCTTATTTTCATTGGCTAAAGACCGCTTGATATCGTCAATCACCTTATTGGCGAATTTTATTCCACCGACATTTTTGAATATGGATGTAGCATCGTCTTCCCGGCCCCTTTTTATCAGCCAACGGGGACTCTCGGGAACGAAAAACAGTCCGATGAAAAATAACAGAGCGGGCGCGGCTTCTGTGGCATACATCCACCGCCAGTTATTCGGACCAATATCCGCCAATAAATAATTTGTAAAGTATGCGGCTAAAATCCCGATAACGATCGTCAATTGATTTAATGAAACGAATCGTCCCCTGATAGAAGCCGGAGCGATTTCCGCGATATAAACCGGGGACAATGTCGAAGCCATGCCAACGCCGAGTCCGCCAATCAATCGAAAAATCACAAAAGAATCCAACGACCAGGACAAACCGACTCCGATGGCGGAAATCGCAAATAAAACAGCCGAGACGATTAATAAATTTCGCCGGCCGAATTTATCGCTTGGTGCTCCGGCCAGGAACGTTCCTAAAATACAGCCAATCAATGCGCTGCTAACCGCCCAACCCAGCGTGACTTCCGTAAGATGAAATACCTGCCGTATAAACGGTATTGTCCCGGATATAACAGATATATCAAAACCGAATAATAATCCACCCAGGGCGGAAACCATTGATATTGTAAAAATATACGTCGTATTGAACGACGGTACTTTGGTATCAGATTGTACATTCATTTAGGAAACGCTTTTAGTCAACAAAAGTTAATTTTTTCAGTTGGATATAGCAGACGTTTTATCATCTCCGGAAGATTATGCAAAACCTTCCTCCATACGGAAACAGGTTTTACCAGATATTGTTCGAAACTAAAAAATATTTGTAATATTTACCTATTGAATGAATTATTTCACAGTTTAATTATATATCAGTTCGATATTTTATAACTACTTTATAATTCTTCTTTTAAGATATAGCAGTCTTTTCTTTTATAAATGGACTTTAAAATCTTTATGATGGATTATTTTACTAA
>DATFMK010000826.1:0-2256 GCA_035267005.1 Balneolales bacterium | reverse complement strand
TTGATATCCACGTTTGGAAGATCTCTCACCCAAAAAGCGGGTTCGAGATGACGCCTTTGAGTGATCTTTTTAAACCTCAACATCATCTTTGCCCATTCGCGTCATTTCGACCAGAGGGAGAAATCTTCAAAGCAAAATATGTATTCCAAGACGCTGTTTTAAAGAAGATTTTATCTCGAACTCACGTTATTTTAATAAGAACCCATGCCAATAAAGCAAGCATAATCATGAAGTTAGAAATGGGGTATTTGCATGAGGAAAAATGGGAAGGGGTGGATTTGAAACGGAGTTTCAGAGGTAACGTGCCCAATGGGGACGTTGGTTACGAGATAGACGTTGGGGACGGGGAACGAGGAAAATGTACAAACTAAAAAAAGACGCACCCTTATAAGATGCGTCTTCTATTCGGAGGCTTAACAATATTATTACCTCATCAATCATTTAACAATTCACTTAAAGAAGGCTTTGCTAAACAGGGGATATTGTTCAATATCAAAACCTGAACGACTTCGAAACCGCAATCCTGAAAGCTTTTGGTGGAACAGATATTGGGCAAAAGAACGGTTTTGCATAGCCTTTATAAGAGGAATCATTATATATTGACGGTCTTACAAAACTAAATGTCATGCGCTACGAATGTCAACTCAAAGAACAAATGATAAAATCATCAAAAGATATCACTCATAATTATTATTGTTCATCTTCTTTCTTGTATCATTCAGTAATTCCTGTGTTGATTTTTTCTCCTGAGCCATACGTTGTTTTAAATCAGGGGAGATGGTAGCTTTTAATATGATAATTAATTCTTTTTCCGTGTATTGTTTCGAGGTGTAGCCAAATAAATAGCGTAATCCAAAAAACCATGGGGGTAAATCTTTCAAGATCGGAATACCTTTACGGACCTTATCCGTTTCGGTGCTGTATAATCCCGCAATCACCGTTGATTCGCCACTTAACAGCATAACATATGAATCCGATGTTTGTTTATTTACAATCGTACTTACCGGATCGGGCTGTGCCGTTGATCGTTCCGCATGTACCTTCATATAGATAAACGTTGTATCATGCTGAGTTATAATGTGAGGCGTTACCGTAAGAATCGTACCTGTACTGAAAAATTTACTGACTACATTACCAGAAAAATCACGTTGATTAATCGAAAAATCTTGTCCCACCTGAATGTGGCCTTGTTTATCATTCATTACCTTAATGGTTGGCCTTGCTAAAATCTGACCAAGATTATTCGCTTCAAATGTTTTGAACAAGGCATTGACTTTAATCCCGGTGTGGCCAATTTCTATATTTTTTAATGTTTGTGCGCTAAATACATTTTGGGAAACATTTTGAGCACCTATATTATTGATTTGAACAATACCATCTTTAAAGGTAGACCAATCAATTCCTAATTCCCGCAGCTTCTTTTTGTCCCCTTCAAAAAAGGTTGCTGAGATGCGAACTTCCCGGGTTTTGGTTGTCACACCTAATTTATCAGCTTTTTGTGTTGAGGTTTGAGCCTGAGTATTTTGCACTTGATGGGGCATCAATTCAAAATACTTGCTATGCTCAACAAGATCTAAATTTTTTATTTTTGCCAGGTATTTTAACGCATTCCGCCAATTCATTGGAGGAAGACTTACTCCCACCGGTCCTTTTACCTTCGTATTATTAAGTATGAATTTATTGGAAAACTTTTGAGCATATGTGTTGAGGACGTCTATAGCCTGAGCAAAGGTCATTTCTTTGCTCAAAGTAATAATTTGATTTGGACTATTTCTTACTTTTATTGGTACCTGATTATCCTGGGCCTGAACTGATATTGTTTTAAGTCCTGTAAGTAACAGAATGAGAAGGATAATGGAACACGTTTTTCGCATAAAATTTGCTAATTTTTAGATTTATCGGACTTATTTAATTTTAAAACGACCTTGTCCAAGATACCCCCTTTATTAAGTTTAAAGGTGGCTTTTTGTTTCTTTATATTTGCTGATGACAAATAACCCAAATAAACTTTATCGCCAGTATGGAGGATTTGAACTTTCCCATTTTGGTCCACAATATAAACAAGATTTTTACCAATACCGACAAGTTTACTTTTTTCAACATTTGGTAAATTATCTTTATTTGGTTTAACTCCTCTAATTAATGGATAAAAAGGATTTTTTCTAATCTTTTTACTACCGTTAATCATCCTTGGTTTTATGTTTTTAACCAACTGTTTTTTACTGAAGTATCCGGCTAATTGAAATGTAAAATTTA
>DATFMK010000825.1:0-2000 GCA_035267005.1 Balneolales bacterium | reverse complement strand
CGTTATAAAAGTCAAAAATGCTGCAAACGCCGTAAAATGGATTTGCCCTTATAAAAACGATATCACAACAATTTTTTATGGACATGATACTTGTGTTTTATTGCAGAAACATGCAATCCAGCCCTAAGAACTGGGATGGATGATATCACAGGTTTTTTGAGCCTCTAATTTTGGTCGATAAGTTGGAGATAGTACAGGTTCACATCACTCCACCAGACTCCAATATGTTAAATGTATAACCAAAAAGATTAGAAATCCAATTCCCTTGCGTCTGGTGGTGCCATTTCCCAGTCAAAAAATCGAACCTCCCTAATTGGCGTTTCACCTCGATCAAACAACAATACAGCACGTAGCCCGTCAGTGAAATAAGGATCGCCCGTGAGGTTCTTTTTGGGTTGGTTAGGTGTAGACAGACCTACTCCTTTGACATAACCTAATTGCACCAGCCCTTGAGAAAAGAGCATATCCTCAGATAAGGCGTTTCTCGCTTCATCGACATCGGGATCAATCTTATGGGTTACAAAATAGGGAGACTTTGTGGTGTAGCGGATTCCGATGTCACGACTTATCTGACCAGTCCAGACTTCTTTGCCTTTAAATCTGAAAGGGGTTATCCAGAGTCGAAGATGATTGCGCTGATGAATGGTGCCTCGTGCCTTTTGAAGTGCGATGTCCTGCTTTCTACCAAAAAGGTACAGCGGGCTTACCGGTGAGTATCGGTATCGTTTTCCAAATATAAAAGACTTTATGGTTTTCCAGACAGAACCAGGGTACGTTTCCTCAGCAGGATGCCAGTCGCGTCGTACGAAAGCAGGAAACAGATCTTCAGAGTTGCCAATTAGTACTATATTTAGGGGATCTCCTTTGACCGTCCCGTCCTTATTTGTTGTACAACAGGGAATATTTTGAAGCGCCAGTCGCAACCCTTCCTCGTCAACTTCTCGTATTTGGTCAACAGGATGGTGCGCCTCAGTATAAAAAAAGGAGTGTGCTTTTAGTCCGGGAACGGAAAAGAAAAACGTAAAATTCTTCAACTGCTTTGCTGCCAGGAGTTCCACATTTATTTCTTTATCACCCTCATCTAAGTTTACAAAAATAAATCCCGTTCTTTCTGTACCTGGAAAAATGGGGTTTTTGAAGTTTAATTCCCTAAAGTGTTTAACCATCTTTTCGTTTGTTTTTTCAGACATGAAAAAACGACTTGAATAGGCCACTTCATCCGGTGAGTAGTAATCAGGATCCACCGCAGATGACAATAACCAGTATGTAAGAACATCGTTGTTTTCTACCCCTATCCAGACGGCCTGTATCCATTTACTTGCCAAATCAATATCAAATATGGCCTTGGACTCCTCATTCGTCAAAACGGCGCAAGAAACCCTTAATGGACCATGTGTCTTGGTCTGTGCATGCTGCTTGAACGGGACCTCATCAATGGGTTTTGGTTTGAAAGATGCACAACTTTGTAACGTCATCAAGGAGCAAATGCAAAAGAACAAGGCCAATAATGACTTAATATTGGTATTTTTGAAGGTCATGTAAAAGGAATTAAGTATTTGTTTTAGTATCATAATCTTGATATTAGGTTTAATACCTATTCTGAACAGCCGACTTACATAACTTCGTCTCTCAGGTCAGATATATTGAGATTATCAAAGTCCACAAGAAACCTGTGATATCATACAATCAGACTCAAATTTAGTATGATTCAAAAGTTGTGATTTCTTGCCAAAAGCACAAGTCCAACAATCTAAATTTCAATTACATATATCTTATTTCTTACAGAAATGCAAAAAAGGCAAACCCCGTGAAATGGATTTGCCCTATTTAAAAACGATATCACAGGTTCTGAACCGGCTTTTGGGATTGCAAATATATTGCAGAAATCAAAAGTATGGATAATAAAAAAACAGGGCCATATGCTGACCCTGCCTTTATCTGATTTTTCTATCAGCCAAATGTCAATCAGTAACCATCACCAATATCCCAATGCAAGCCAA
>DATFMK010000824.1:0-7953 GCA_035267005.1 Balneolales bacterium | reverse complement strand
CAGGACCTTTTTTGAAAGGTATCCACGCTTTGGAAAATGCGGCAATTAAATCAGCAAAAAACGGGCTGAAAATAGAGGTATTAAATATTGGCGGGGGATATGGTTCACCTTCAGCTCCAATGATGAAGGTTCGAAATATCGTAAGATCGTTATTGGGCTTGAAAAGTTCTCAGAACACAATAGAAAACAGGGACATCATGTTCACCCCAATAGTTAAGCAGCTTCATCAGACCTTAGCCAAACTAAAACGAAAAGGAATTCCTATCAATGAAATCGCCGCAGAACCAGGACGCATTTTATCAGGGCCATGTCAGCTTATGATTTTGACGGTTAAGGAGGTCATACGACGAGAGAAGCAGAATTATCTGATATGCGATGGCGGAGCCATGAGTCTTTCTCCCATGTTGATTACAGAGCACCATAAGATATTATCGATCACTAAGAAAAATGGACGGCTCATCAATTATGAAGTTCTCGGCAGATTACCTACGGCACTCGATAGAGTATCGGCCTCGGCTGAATTACCTGCCATGGAGCCCGGTGATCATATAGCTCTTATGGATACCGGTGCATACATCGTATCCATGAATAACACATTTAGTGGTCCAAGACCATCTATTGTTTGGATAGAACAAGGTCATATGGAAATAGTCAGACGTCGAGAAACACCAGATGACATTTTTTCTCTGGACTTAAAACCCGAAAGTTTGCATCAAATTATACCAGAACATTAAATCGGGAATATTCCGCATTTTTACAAAAAATAAAGGGTTTCTAAAATGGGACATACACAAACTGCTGAAAAAGAACATAGTCATGGTTTTTATGATACATTAATCGCATTAGACCGATATAATCCTATTTGGGAGCAAATGAAGGTCCAAATGCGTATAAAATACTTGAATGAACTTCGTAAACAGATTGCAGAACAATCGATAACATTATCAGAACAGATCGGGGAAATAACCGGTCGGCCTGCATTTGAAGTCATGTCACAAGAGATTATGCCGGTTTTAGAAATGGCTCGCTATCTAAAATATCATATGCCAAGTTGGCTACGTATGCACTATAAGCATTACTGGGTTCCAGGATTTAATCTTACTACAGAACATTTATATTTTAAACCATTGGGAACCGTAGCCGTAATTTTACCAGCTAACTTCCCATTTTCCTTAGGCATGATGAGTGCCTTTTATTTGGCGGCGGCAGGGAATACCGTCATTTTGAAGCCTTCTGAAGAATATCCTCACATTACAGAGTGGATGCAGCAGATCATAGATGAAAGTGGATTAAGTGATAAAGTCTTTGGTATCGTAGGAGGTGGAGCGGAATCCGTCTCATCTTTAATCGAATCTGGCTTCATCAAAAAAGTATTTTTCTTTGGAAAGAGTACGACCGGAATAGAAATTAAACATCAATGCATTAAACAAGATATACCATTCGTACTCGAAACCGGCGGTGGAACGGCAGCCATTATTGATAAAGATGCCGATTTGATAAAAGCAGCTTCCGGAATTGCCTGGAGTGCCTTTTACACCCGTGGACATTCATGTATAGGAACACGGTTTGTTTTTGTGAATAATTCAATCAAAAAGGCTTTTTTGAAACATCTAATGATAGAATCCGCACGAGTTTTAGGTGAATATTACAAACCATTTACCTTGAATGATGAAACCGTAAAAAGAATAAAGAGCGCTGTCGATCGAGGCGGAATATTTCATCCTGTTTATAGCGAATATGAGCAAGATGATAATCAAGGAGAGAAGACATTTGAAAAACCGGGTATACTGGATGTCTTTATTGAGGATCCTGTTTTTAAAAATGAAATTTACGATCCCATTATCACTATTTGCGGTATTGATCACTTTAATGAAGCTGTTGATAAGATCACTGAATCAGATTATTTGATTGGTACCTCTGTCTGGAGTAAAAATCATGTAAAAGCAAAAGAACTAATATTACAGCTTAGAACAGATATGAACTGGATTAACGATTGTTCATTTGGTATGCCCAATTTACCCTGGGGGAGCCGAAATGCTACTGGACAAGGTTCATTGTTCTCTAAAAGCTCTCTTCTTGAAGCCGGCACGTGGAAATGGATTATCGACAATCATAACCCCAAAAGACGCTTCTGGTGGCATCCTTACAATTTGAATAAGTTTAATTTATTGAAGAAACTTACACGATTTTATCGATAAAAAATGAAACGGTATAACTCCTTACTGATTATTGATCACTGAAGTTACCAGCCAATTTTACCTTTTTTCTTCCCTTTAAGTGGGTTTTGAACCGTATTATTTTTAGGTGGTTCAGGTGGAACGTAACCTTTCGGTGGCTGAAATGCGTCGTAATTCCAGTGTACAGCGGGATCTTTCATGCATCGATCAATGAAATCTCCGACAATTGGCAGGGCGGTTCTGGCGCCCTGACCGATATAGGAATGTTTGGGGAAGTGAATTTTTTTGTCGTCTCCGCCAACCCAGGCTCCCATCACAATATTTGGTGTCATTGCGATAAACCAGTTATCCGCTGCTTGTTGAGTAGTTCCTGTCTTAGCCGCGATATCCTGATGAACGTGATATTTTAAACGTAATCGAATCCCGGTTCCGAGGATACGGCCTTTACCAGCCGGTACACCACGAACGACATCACGCAGCATATCAATCATAGTATAAGCCGTTTGCGGACTAATGGCTTCTTTCTGATAATCAGGATGAAATTGTGCAAGAATGTTACCTTCTTTATCCTCAATACGTGTGATGGCTATGGGTTCAATATGTACGCCATAATTGGCGAAAGTCGAATAAGCTCCAACCATCTCTAAGAGGCTGACATCAGAAGTACCCAAGACTATAGAAGGTACCGGTGTAAGCTTGGAATGAATTCCTAAACGGTGAGCCATCCTTACAATTTTCTTCACGGCTGGCTGCAATTGAGACAGTTTGTGCGTATTCGGATAACCAGCTAATTCAGGTAAAAGTCGTACAGTAACATTATTCATACTTCGGGCCAAAGCATCCCGCAAAGTAACCATCTCTGGTCCGACAGGTGTTTCAAAATCATGAGGATCCCAAACTTTGCCATTCTTGTTGTAAAATGTAATCGGGTATTTGGGAAATTTTTGATAGGGAGGTATTCCGTTATCAATAGCTACCGTGTAGACAAACGGTTTAAATGTCGATCCTACCTGACGATATGATTGGTAAACATGATCGAATTGTTCACGGGCATAATTGGAACCACCAACCCAGGCGAGGATATGGCCGTTCGTTGGATTTTCAGCTACAAAACCGGATTCAAGACGAGTGAAGGCATGTTTTACAGAATCTACATAAGCAGTATCAGCTCTGAGAGAATCGAGAACCTGTTTTTGAGTTTTATGCCCTGCGAATCCGTTTTTATAGGCATCGGTTTGCTCGATAAAACTATTGAGGTTACCGGGATATTTTTTCCAGTATTTATCCATATAGGAACCGCCCGGAGACGTCCATTCGTGCTCGAATATCGTTTGAATGGAATCGAGTTTTTCATCGAGCGCAATTTCCGCATATTTCTGCATCCGCGAATCGATAGTCGTATAAATAGTCAAACCATCACGATACAGGTTATAACCGTGTTGTTTACACCATCTTTGCACTTTCTGACGAACATATTCACCAAAGTAACGACTTTTCTTATTTTTACTAAAAGGTGGATGATAATCGAGGACAATCGGTTCTTTATCCAGAATATGACGCTGCTTCTGTGTGATATAATGGTGTTTGGCCATTTGATAGAGCACTGTATTTCTCCGGTGCATCGACCTGACCGGATGAATACGTGGATTATAAGCATAAACCGCTTGAAGGGAACCAATCAGCGTTGCAGCCTCTAAAACATTTAAGTCTTTTGCCGATTTCCCAAAATGTGTTTCTGCTGCCGCTTGAATACCGAATGCACTGTTGGGGAATTCAACAGTATTCAAATACATTTCGAGAATTTCCTTTTTGGTATAATGTCTTTCAATTTCAACAGCAGTTATCATTTCCCGCAATTTTCTTTGTACGGAAAACTTACGCCCGATTTTTCTATAGAGATTCCGGGCTAATTGTTGCGTAATTGTAGAACCGCCTTGTGGATTTCCCATTAAGATGTGATAGGGGATGGAAAGTGTACGAAACATATCAATCCCCCAGTGATGATAAAATCGATGATCTTCTGTCGCAATAAGTGCATGAACAACATTCGGAGAAATACGGCTCAGCGGTACATAGGTTCGGTTTTGATTGAAATATTTATCCAGAACAACACCATCTCGTGTCTTAACAACACTGGCAATATCCACCTTGGGATTTTCAAGCTGTTGAATGGATGGAATTCCCTGATAGAGATATACAAAAAAAACGGCTCCTAAAATTAGACATACAATTAAAAATATGCCCACCCATTTTCCAAGGAATTTCCAGGGAAAAGGGGGTTTATTCTTTAAAGAGAAAAAACGCGCGTTATATTTTGGGGGATTAGTCGGTTTACTGTTATTCTCTTTAGACGTATCCTTTTTATTGTTCTTAGCGCGTTGTTCTTTAATCTTCTTACGATACTCAGGATCGTTGAAATATCTTTCTTCGTCGAAATTATTATGATGATTACTATCGCTCATCTAAATTTATTATAGCGGGTATAACCGTTCTATTTTCTGATTAAGGCCGTGCCATTTAACGAGTTGAAATCCCTCGTTATTATAAATGGCTAAGGTTCTGTCATTAAAAAAATTCCCTAAATTAATATACAAACCATTGTTTACGTTTATAAAACGAGGGTAATGGTGATGCCCACAGATGATAACATCAAATTTTTGTTCGGCCAACATCCGTTTTGCCCAATCATCTATGAACGGAGTACACTCTTTCTCACTTTTTTCATTAAATGTTCGGTTAAATCTTGAAAACCACTTGGTTGTGGCAATTCCAAGTGATGGTGGCAATAAGTGCCTAAAGATAAAAACAAATTTGGGATTTCGTAGTATTCGATGAAAGTAAGGTCGCGGAAGTTCCAGAAATTCATCTTCAACGCCATCTCCATGCATCAAGAGGACACTTTTATTCTCGATTTTGAGAATTCTGTATTCCCCATCGACATCAAAACCACATTTTTCAAAATAATTGTAGACCCAATTATCGTGATTTCCTGTGATATACAGACTGCTGGTATTTTTTTTATTAAAACGGGCGAAGCGATCTAAAACTTTTTTCCCGATCGATGGACGTTTATTCGGGTATTCCATCCAAAAATCAAAAAGGTCACCTAATACACAAATGGCATATCCGTTATTATCGGCATAATCAATCAAAGATAATAAGTCTTGCTCAATATATTGCTCTTTTGATTTTGAAAAGCCGCCTATATGAACATCCGAAATAAAAAGAATTGGTTTGCCGGGGTTAAATTCTGATTTATTTTGACCGGTTTCGCTCATCCGACTCTTTTAATTTGTAGAATAACAACATTTCATTTACCTCAGCATCCGATACAATAATATTCGATCCCTTTTCAATTGGTTGTTGTTTGTTTGATTTAGCTGATCCTTTTTGAAAACCCGATAAATTCTTTTTAAATACATTTATAGAAAGAGTATTCACACCTTTAATTTTGGCTTGAGACACGATCTCCCGGTCGTCTGTAACAACAATCCAACGCTGACGAGCGTCTTTTTTATTTAATTGTTTGATGATGATGTCATCAGCTTTTTTATCACGACTGTATCCAATCGATATGTGTTTAAAAGAAATCGGAGTGCTCCCTTTGGGACCATCAAAAATTATCCGGGCATTTCTACCTTCTTTCGAACAGAAACGATGAATCATTTCAACCAATAAAAAACGAGCTTCATCTGAGTTTTTGGATATTATTGAGGAGATCCCAGGTATTTTATGCATTAAATTATTACCGTCGATTAGCCATTTTTTCTGCATAAATATCGATTATTTTTTTCGTGTTACTACGAAATAAATAAGATCTTCCATATTGTTACGGCTCTCACTCTCCGGAAATTGCTGAAGAAGTTCATATGCTTTGTTGACATATGAATTCATCACATTTCTGGTGTATTCAATTCCTCCTTTATCTTTAACAAATTCAATTATTTCCTTGATATCGGAATTTTTCTTCTTATGCTTCTTGAAGAGTTTGCGTATATGTTTACGCTCCGTAAGCGATGCCGACTCGAGGGCGGCTATAAGTGGTAACGTAATCTTACGCTCTTTAATATCATTGGCCGTAGGTTTACCAACATCATCGACCCCGTAGTCGAATAAATCATCTCTGATTTGAAAAGCTGTTCCAATATTTTCCCCAATTAAACGCATCGTTTCGTGATATTCTTCATTACCCGTGGCACTGATAGCTCCGGATTGACAACAAGCGGTGATAAGGCTGCCCGTTTTATCCGATATGATTTGAAAATATTTTTCCTTTGTCATATTAAGCAGTTTTGATGCTTTTAACTGACGCAACTCTCCCTCACTCATACGCTTGACAGCCTGGGATAAAACTTTTAATAATTGGAATTCATCATTTTCAAGAGAGACGATTAACCCTTTGGCCAACAAAAAATCACCCAGGAGAATACTTGCTTTATTCTTCCAAATCCTGTTAATACTTAAAAATCCGCGCCGTCGTTCAGCATCATCCACTACATCATCATGGATGAGTGTAGCCGTATGGAGAAGCTCGATCATCGTAGCGGCAATATAGGTACGGTCGTTTATTTCTCCTGTAAGCTGTGCGGACATAAAGACCAGCATCGGGCGCATTTCTTTCCCTTTGGTCTTTAACAGATAAGTGATAATTTTATCGAGTAGATAGACATCCGTTCGTAACGCATCTTTAAAAAACGTACGAAATTTGTGAAGTTCGGGATCTATTGCATTCCGAATTTCCTGTAATGTCTTGGGATTCTGTCTATCAGACAATTTTACGTTTTGTATATCTGTATCGATCATCAAACAAAAATATATTTTTCTAAAACAGTTAGTAAAGCTATAAGTTACAAATGCAAAAGTTAATGATGTAATAGAATTCTATTTGCACTAACTTTTTTCTGTGATTAAGTTCATTTGCTCATAACAATTAATGTAAAAGTAAAAGTAATAACCTTGAATACTATAAAAAAAATTGGAGTATTTACCAGTGGGGGTGACGCCCCTGGTATGAATGCGGCTGTTCGTGCCGTGGTTCGTATGGCTAAATATAATGATATATCTGTAATTGGCATACGGCATGGTTATCATGGACTCATTCAGGGAGATTTTGTTGAACTGGATGCGTCTGCGGTTTCTAATATTATTCAGAGAGGTGGAACAATCCTGAAATCAGCTCGTTCCGAAGAATTTCGTACCCCGGAAGGACGTAAAACAGCAGCAGAAAATATTCGTAATGCTGATATTAATGCTTTGATAGCCATTGGAGGGGATGGAACATTTCAGGGTGCGACCAAACTTAACGATGAACAAGGTATTCCTGTAAGCGGAATCCCCGGTACTATTGATAACGACCTGGCCGGTACCGACGAAACGATTGGTTACGACACCGCTTTAAATACGGCCATGGATGCTATTGATAACATCCGTGATACCGCTGATGCCCACGATCGTTTGTTTCTGGTGGAAGTTATGGGACGTGAGGCAGGTTTTATCGCCCTTGAAACAGGCATTGCTGGTGGAGCCGAAATGATTTTATTGCCTGAAACACTTACTGAAATTAGTGATATAAAGCATTCGCTTCATGAAATTTTTCAAGCACAACGTCGCAGTAGTCTGGTCGTTGTTGCGGAAGGTGATGAAACCGGTGGAGCCATGAA
Organism: Balneolales bacterium; assembly: GCA_035267005.1. Taxonomy (GTDB): domain Bacteria; phylum Bacteroidota; class Rhodothermia; order Balneolales; family DATFMH01; genus DATFMH01. Next base: position 116 of record DATFMK010000824.1, on the reverse strand, counting down.
GCTGGCGGATAAAATTCGTGATGATTTTGCACAATATGAAATGCGTGTCTGTATTCTGGGTCACGTTCAACGGGGTGGGAGTCCGACAGCTCGGGATCGTGTGCTGGCAAGTCGAC
>DATFMK010000823.1:0-3246 GCA_035267005.1 Balneolales bacterium | reverse complement strand
TTAGCTTTGTGATTATTATTGGCTGTATTTTCATAAACAAACGCCTTACCATCGATATTATTCACAATCATATCCAAAGCACCGTCATTATTCAAATCAGCCCAAACCGCACCATTGGAATAGGAAGGCTCATCAAGTCCCCATTTCTTTGTGACTTTGGTAAAATGTAGCGACCCGTTATTCTCAAAGGCGTAATTGGATATTTTAACTTTGGGAATATGTGACAGTAAGGTTGAAAAAGATGCGATATTTCCAACACTGCTACGATAAGAGGCAAAATCACCATCGGTAATATCTCCGGGAATGCCATTGGTTATGAACACATCCTTATAACCATTATTCGTAAAATCCGCGACCAATGGGGTCCAGCTCCAATCGGTTTGTGCGATACCGGCAAGAAAGGAAATATCACTAAAAACAGGGTGTCCCAAAGAATCATTTGACAACACGGCACGGCCATCATTCAATTGTAGAGTGTTACGGGTATATTCCTTTGCATGACCTTTAAATGCCTGATGAACATAATTCATATAGTTGTTGGGATCCGTCATTGTTTTTTTCCGCAGGTTATCCGGCGGAAACATATCCAGCGCGATGACATCGGGTTTTCCGTCATTATTGATATCCTCTACGTCATTACCCATTGCTGAAAAGCTGGTATGTTTAAAATATTTGGCAGCTTTGTCTGTAAACGTTCCATTCCCGTTATTTATCCAGAGTTTATCATTCGATAAATAATCATCGGTTACATAAATATCCGGTTTCCCATCATTATTGATATCTGTGATATTGACCCCCAGGCCAAATCCTCCGGATGTGATTCCGGCTTTTTTACTTACATTTGTAAAATAAGGGTGATGTAATTTGCTGTTCCAGTTATTCTGATACAATTCGTCAACATTAAATTTACCGCCATCCACACCTGAATAACGATTGGGTTTGACGCCTTTTCCGGATGTCAACATATACACATCGAGATCACCATCACCATCATAATCAAAGAAAGCGGCATCAGTAGTATACGTAGTATCGGCTAATCCATATTGAGCGGCTTCATCTTTAAAAACAGGTACACCGTTCTTATTCAGTCCCTGGTTAACATATAAGATATTTTTCCGTTTGTCCGGATTGCTGCTTTCCGTTGCACAGACATAAAGATCGGGCCAGCCGTCATTATTGATGTCTATTACGGATACGCCGCTGCACCATTTCCCTTCGCCACTGGTATGAGATTGTTTGGTTATATCCTTGAACTTAAAATGTCCTTTGTTCAAATAAAGCCGGTTTGATACCATATTTCCCGTAAAATATAAATCCGGCAATCCGTCTTTATTGAAATCAGCTACAGCAACGCCACCACCGTTAAACATATACTGATAATTCAGCATATTGAGTGAGTCGCTCTGCGTTATTATGTTACTGAAAGAGATCCCCGAAACAGACGATGGTATTTTCTTAAATAAGGGTTTATGAAAATTTTGACATGATTGAATAAAAAACAGCATCGATAGAAATGCCATCATACAACCTATCAAAAATTTACGGGAATCATGCTTCATGCTTCTATAATATTAAAAAGAGAGACAAGTTATTAAACCTGCCTCTCTTTTTCTATGTATTGAACTTGCGGTTTCTTATTTCTTATAACCGGGATTTTGTTTCAAGGTTGGCTTCCCGTTAACAGAAGTTATATCAATCTGATTTTGTGGTATTGGATAGTAATCATTCATCGGTGCCGTAAAATGTCCACCAGTAATATCGTTGGTGATTTTACCTTCATAACTATAGAAGTAGTTCATTTGTTCAGCAGCTGTTCCCCAACGTACTAAGTCGAAGTAACGATGTCCTTCCATTGCCAATTCAAGTTTGCGTTCGAAATGAATTCTCATTAACGCTAACTTTTTATTAGTCCATGGACCTGGATAAAGACCAATTTTATAATTGGGATCTTTATACTCATTCCAATCACTCAACTTCGTTGGATCACTACCAATAAGAACCCATGTTGATTTGGTATCGGTTCTAACAACCCAGTCACCTGAACTGGCTCCTGAGTTTAACATGGCAGACTGACTATTGACTACTGCTTTAGCGTACGGCTCATTTAATTTATAACTAACCCAATTTTGAGGATTATTCTTCATTCTGGAACGAACCCGGTTAACCAGTTGTCGTGCCGCTGCAAGATCACCCGTTTGAGCATCAGCTTCTGCAGCATCCAATAAAACACCGGCAAAACGAATTACATTAACATTAATCGCCGTACCTGGTGCCCAGGAATTAGCATTATAGTAGGTATCTTTTTCTTTTTGCCAGTATATATTTTTCTTCGGTGCATAAGGACCAGAGTAATTTTGACTCCGTACCCATGCCTGACCAGGAAATGGTCCCCAATCGAGATACGGTACACCACGACGACCAACGGTCCATCCTAAACGCGGGTCAACCGTACCTTTATCGGGTGTGAAATGTTGGTCTGAAGTAATTCCCATATCATTTTTCACCATGTTTTGGTTACTATCATAAGCATGAGGATCTGACAAGCTGATAATGGGAAGACCTGTAGTCGAATCTACTCTAAATGAGTTAACCAATTCCTGAGTAGGCTGGAAAAATCCACAACAGGTAAATGGTCCGCCATAGGGGAAGTTCAGCATATCACCCCGGCGTGAGTACCAGTTATTATTCGTACCGGCCTTAGCAATCATCTGAATGGAGAATACAGATCCACTATTATTTTGTTTCGGTGGATCGAACATATCCTCATAATTCGGTGTCAGCTTGTATTTCAAACCATTTGAAGTTTCACCATTCTGAATGATGTTAGTATACAGTGTCTTAGCATCCGAATATTTATGCTCAAACATATAAGCTTTAGCTAAATAAGCAGCAGCAGCCCATTTGTTAGCACGGCCAACCTGACTTTGTGTCGCCGGCAGATGATCCATAGCATATTTAAAATCCGCCTCAATATCGGGCCAGATGTCTTTATTATTCGGCACTTTGTAACTTTGAGTACTGTCACTGATCCAGGGTACCATGTTAAACATCTTCTTCAGGTCGAAATAATAGTGACCTCGCAGAAAACGAGCTTCCGCTTCTGCTTCTGCTTTTTGAGAAGATGACATGTCTTTGGCTTGCTTCAGATTACTGAGTACAGCGTTACAACGGCTGATACCCTCATAATCACCTTTCCATTTATCATTCAAGAAACCGTTAGATGGTGAAACCTGCCATGTGGCAATC
>DATFMK010000822.1:0-2180 GCA_035267005.1 Balneolales bacterium | reverse complement strand
AAAAACGCTGTTTTAAAAAAAATTATCTTGAATTCACATAGCATTTATATTTTTTGATCAGCTCTTAAATATCCAGAGTCGATCCGCTTTGCTGTATTAGTTTTGCAATAAGTCCTGTCCATCCTGTTTGATGACTGGCTCCCAGACCATATCCTTTATCACCATGGAAATATTCATAAAAAAGCAGATGATCTGTGAAATCCGGATCATTTTGGAAGTGATCGTTTTCACCAAAAACGACCCTTTTGTCATTTTTATCTTTGAGAAAAATCCGGATTAATCGCCGTGATAGATCGGTTGATATCTCCCATAAATTCATTTTATTACCTGAATTGGTGGGACATTCGATCTTGAAATGATCACCGTAGTAATAATCAAATTTTTGAATGGCTTCGATAAGCAGATAATTGATCGGGAACCAAACCGGACCTCGCCAATTGGAGTTTCCACCGTATATTCCGGAACGTGATTCGGCCGGTTCATAATGAATGGAATGATTATTCCCGTTTAATGTCATTTTGTAAGGATGTTCTTTATGATATCGTGACAACGAACGGATGCCATATGGTGATAAAAACTCATTTTCATCTAATGTGCGTTCCAATATCTTTTCGAGTCTCTCAACATTGACAACTGATAGCAGACGGCGATTTTCCCTGCCTGGCCTGGTTACAGAAGCAATATTTGTGCAGATATCGGGACGATTATTCAAGAACCATTCCAGACGTTCCTTAAATCCGGGTAATAAATTCAAAAGATCATCTTCGATCGTTTCAACGGCAAAGAGAGGAATTAATCCAACGATGGATCGTATTTTTAAATATTTACTGTCGCCGTTGTTAAAATGGATGATATCATAGTAAAAATTATCCTCATCATCCCACAAGTCGATTCCATCATCGCCACGTGCTGTTGGCCGGTCGTTCATAGCGTGGGAGATGTAAAAAAAGTGTTCCAGGAATTTAGTAGCGACATCCTCATACGTTTTATCCTGACGTGCCAGTTCAAGTGCTATAGCCAACATGTTCAGGCAGTACATCGCCATCCAGCTTGTGCCATCCGATTGATCCAGGTAACCATCGATGGGCAGTTGTTCGCTGCGATTGAACACACCGATATTATCGAGACCCAGAAATCCGCCTTGAAATACGTTGCGGTCTTCGGCATCCTTTCGGTTGACCCACCAGGTAAAATTGATCAGTAGTTTGTGGAAGACGCGTTCCAGAAACTGATAATCGCCCTTACCCGTAATTCGTCGTTCTATTCGAAAGACCCGCAATGCTGCCCAGGCATGAACAGGTGGGTCGGCATCATCAAAACCCCATTCATAAGCGGGAAGCTGTCCGTTTGGATGCATATACCATTCACGTAAAAATAATAATAGCTGTTCTTTAGCAAATTCAGGGTCGATCAAGGACAATGGGATGCAATGGAATGCCAAATCCCAGGATGCGTACCACGGATATTCCCAGGTATCGGGCATGGAAATGACATCTGAATTATCCAAATGCATCCAGCGGTGATTTCGACCGCTTAAACGTTCCTGGGGTGGTTCTGGCTGAGTCGGATCTCCCAATAACCATTTCCGGACATTGTAATGATAAAATTGCTTATTCCACAGAAGACCTGCGAACGCTTGTCTCTGAATGTGTTTTAAATCTTCAGGAATCTCTTTTTCGTTGATAGCATCATAAAAATCATTCGCTTCTTTAATTCTCTTTTTAAAAATGCTATCAAACGATTGGTCAAGAACAGTTTTTGAAGGTTTCTTTGATGAGAGACGTAATTTTACAGTTCGCTCCTCACCAGGCTGTATGTTCCAGAAATATCGCAGAGCGACTTTTGTTCCTTTGTTTTCAGCATTAACCGCATTTTGGTCACCATGTACCAAATATTCATTGATTCCATCTTTTACAAAAGGACTCTTGTTTTTGGCATTGGGGAAAAGCCGCTCATAATTGGTTTCATTTTCTGTAAATAATAGCTCCGGTCCATCATCCTGCTTTTCCATTGTAAACCAATAATTTCCAAGTTTCGGATGTTCCGCTTTAATTACAGAACGCGGATCTCTTTCATCATCATCAACTTTATACAAGAGAGGACGTGGATGATCTTTGGTCCATGACCAGATATTTCGAAACCATAACGTGGGTAAAAGATGAAGAGAAGCTGCTTCCTGA
>DATFMK010000821.1:0-3597 GCA_035267005.1 Balneolales bacterium | reverse complement strand
CCGATTTTCCAATTGAATATGTTTTGAACCGACTCGCGATCCATTGCCTTGTCAAACTGAAATTTCATGTTAAGGGTTTTGCTCGCATCGGCATTTTTCAGATAACTGTCGAGGGCTGAAACCGGTGTCCTGCTGGGCATGTAATAGGAAAAAGTGCTGGTAGCGTAAGCAAACTCAAACTTGGGAGGATCAACCTTGTACATGTATCCACTTAATGTATCCGCCAGCTCCGGGGCTTTGATTTCAAGGAAGTCAACCATTTCCCGGGCCCGCTCCATCAGACCCATATCAGCAAAAGCATACCCTATTTCTGCGTGAGCTTCATAAAAGTCGCGTTTCAGGCCGACGGCGACTTCAAACTGCCGGATCGCATCTCCATGGCGCCCTTGCTTGCTAAGGGCAAGTCCCAGACCGAAATTGCCGTTGGGATTTTCTGGTTCCAATCTTTGCACTTTACTGAACTGTCTTTCCGCATCATCGTAACGCTCTGTCTTAAGATATGCTTGACCCAGGGAAAAATAATTATTGGAAATTGGATTGATTTTCACGGCTTCCTGATATTCCAGCTTTGCCTCCATATAACGCTTACCAGAAAAATATAGGTTTCCAAGTTTGATATGGACATCGTCCCGGTAAGGATTCAGCCGGATGACTTCCTTATAGGCTTTGATGGCACCTTTGGTGTCATCCAATTTCAGATAGGCATCGGCCATGTAATTAGCAGCGTCTATTGCAGAAGGCGAATTCTGAGCCAGGCCCATGGATCTTTTAAATTCCTTAACGGCCGCCTTATAATTTTTGCTCATATACAGATCGATCCCACTTTTAAGGGCATTATTCGCCAGCCCATCCAGGTCAGATTGCTGACCGGTGGGTACGAATATATCCGTGCTGCTGATACCTCGTAAATCCATTTTTAAGTCGATATCATTTTGTGAGGTTAATGTTTATCATTCCAAGAGGCAACCGGCTCCTGTCTATTTTTCGGCTATTTGGAAATATTACTTGAGATATTTTGTATAAGCATCTTAAATTGTACGAAAAAATATTTTCGTGGATGTAAACAGGACGGCGTTCGCTGGAACCCTTCCGGCGATTCCCTACCTTGCCTCAATTCTCCCCCCTTGCATAAAGACCGGCATTTTTACTACTTTTGCTGTCAAGAATCTGACTTCCTTTTCAGCTAACAATGATCTTGATACGATAGGTATTTGAAATTACGGGTTATTGAAACGACTAAACATGTGGCACATATATTGCGTAAGTTGAACCTGGAGTCAAAGTGTGAGAAAAACCCATTTTTTTGAGACGATAATTTCAAAGTTATCAGAATATATCTTATAAAAACAGCGTAACATTAAATAGAGCAGCCTGTAGCGCAGAGGGAGGAGTTGCCTAAAGTCTTAAAGCAACGACAAAGCCAATCTTTCCATATCGTGATATAAAAAATTTGTTGAGCGAAATTTTCTTTAAAAAAGTATTTTTTTCGGAGACTTTAGCGATGAATCAAAAAAAACAGCTTCTCATTATTCAGCAGCTTAGCGCTAAACTAAAACTTCTCGTTTTAAGGGAATAATGCAGTTTCATTACCCATATATTGTGCTGGGGCTTGCTTGGAATGTTTTGTAAGTATCCAGCGTCACAAAGTTTCTTTCGGACTTTTCCACGCCACTTTGGTAGTTTGCTGTAAAAAATCTAACATATTCAAAGGTGAATACATCCACAAGGAATACTCCAAAACCTGTGTTCATGATGATTATTGGGGGCAAGTCAAGTGAACCGTTAACGGGGTAGCCGTTTCACAGGTCCAGATAGATATGATTATTGGTGCCATCAGAGAGGGGCTATGCTTAGGCAAAGAAGATGCTCTATTGGATATTGGTTGTGGAATTGGTGCCCTTTCTCACTATTTTTTCCAAGATTGCGGTCAGTTGTTAGGGATTGATTTTTCCGAGTATCATATTTCAGTGGCAAAAACCAAGTTTGATAAGCCACCATTTTATATTTTTAAAGAGATTGATGCATTCGATGTAAAATTTTTTATTTTCAGTTTTTGAATGAAAAATCTACTGTATACCCACGAAAATCATTGGTGAGGAATATTGGGCATGATGGCAGCGAAATGCACTGTGGAAAAACAAATAAGTTCGATGTTGATTTATGGGAAAAATTTGAGTTTGAGATTAATGGTAATGTTAAGTTAGATGATAGAATAATTATGTCTAATTATAGGTTTAGGAATTTTGGTAAAATTCGAAAGGAAGTGGGGAACTTGAAATCTTTAAGAGGGAAAAACAAGTCAGAGATGGATGAATTCGGCGAAGGTCTCATTTTCCTTATTTCTCAACCCAGAGCAGGGTCCACTTTGCTGCAAAGGATATTGGGATCTCATCCAGAGATGCACACTATATCTGAACCTTGGATCATGCTTCATCCTCTTTATGCTCTTAAAAGAAACGGTATTGAGGCAGAGTACGTTTCTTCATTGGCCAGGCAAGGACTTGATGATTTTCTAACGCGAGTTCCTGAAGGTGAAGAACTGTACATTAAAGCATTGCAGGCGATGGCATCTGTTTTGTATAATAGAATGTTGGATTTGTCTGGGAAAAGCTTCTTTCTCGATAAGACCCCAAGATATTACTTCATAATACCAGAGCTTTATCGCGTGTTTCCAAAGGCTAAATTTATATTTCTGCTACGCAATCCCATGGCGGTACTGTCTTCTGTTTTGAGAACATGGTTTGGGAATAAAATACAGGCTTTAGCAACTAGCCCTAATTCTAAAGATTTGATAAAAGGCCCGCATTACTTAATCGATGGTATCAACAAGTTAAAAGAGGATGCGATCGTTGTTCACTATGAAAACTTGGTAGGTAAACCGGAAGAAGTTATACACCAGGTATGCCATAGAATCGGCATTCCCTTTTATGAAAATATGCTGGAATATGGCCAACATCCAGCGCCTAAAGGTAGACATGGAGACCATGTAAGGATTCACAAACATAACAGACCAGTTTCAGATTATATTGATAAATGGGTTGAAAATCTGACATCTCCGGGCTTAATCGAATTTACATATAAGTATCTTTCGAACTTGGGTACAGAATTGGTGTCGAACATGGGTTATTCATATCAGGAAATAACTGATAAGTTGGAATCCAGAAAATTCAATCAACAAGGAGAAGATCTTTTTGCAAAAGGCGATCTTGACGAGGCATTGAATGTATTTACAAAGGCTTTGGAATTAGTCCCTAAAAATGCGGTAACGCACAACAACCTTGGTGTGCTGTACGACAACAGGGGTGAAAAAGATAAAGCTCTGAATCATTATCAGCAGGGAGCCCAACTTCAACCTGACAATATTAGCTTCCAGAAAAACTTAGCCGATTTTTATTACGTTGAACAGGGTCGCGTGGAAGAGGCAATGCAGATTTATGTGAAGGTTTTAAATGCAGATCCGGAAGATATAGAGACCCTTCTTGTCCTATCCCATATCTGCGTTGCCCTGGAGAAATTCGATGATGCGAAATATTTTTCCAACCGAATTTTAAAAATTGAACCTGAGAATAAAGATGCGAGGAAATTTCTTGAGAAGCT
>DATFMK010000820.1:0-2902 GCA_035267005.1 Balneolales bacterium | reverse complement strand
TTTGTGATTTCGGTCGTCAGTTCTTTACTATCGATAACACACCGACCGAAAAAACAAGCAAGATGCTGAAGAACTCCATTAAAAAATACAGTTCGTATTCAGAACTTATCAAAATAGGAATAAAAGGAGCGCGCTCGTTATGAAAGAACTATCCATCGCGGAACGACTCGGAATGGTCATTTACCGGAATCAGGGAAAGTCGGAGGCTAAAGCGCATATCGAAGTCGATACCGATATCTGCAACAGTACCTGTCCGCATCTATGTACGACCTATGTATGTCCGGCGAACTGCTATACCATCGATGAAAACGGTGAAGTTCATTTTCAGTTTGAAGACTGCATCGAATGCGGCACCTGTATGTACGCCTGCGATCAAGACGCCGTAACCTGGAAATACCCCGATCCCGAAGAAGGCAGAGGCATAAACTGGAATTTCGGGTGAATTTATGATGTTTGAGTGTTTATGTGAGCGGAATATAAACCTTCAAGGTTTTAAAAACCTTGAAGGTTTCGTTAAACAAGCGAAACAATTAATAAATATTGATTTTAATACAAACCCGAAAGGGCTTAAAAATAATACGAAAACCTGTCAGCGTTTTGAAATGACGACTTCACTCTTAAGATTTCTCCCTTTGGTCGAAATGACGCCAATGGGCAACGGATAATGATGAGATTTAAAATATCACTCAAAGACGTCATCTCGAACCCGCTTTCGGTGAGAGATCTTCGGTGCGTAGAAATGGAACAGAAAAGTTCCTATTTATGAATATCGATTATATCGAATTAACGCTATCTAATAATTTTGTCGTTAATTTTTTTCATTAGATATAGATAGAAATTGTCTTCAGAAAGCCCGAAGGGCTTAAATACGAATAGCTCCGGGTGCAACCCGGGGAAAACAAAATATTAGATCCCCAACCCCAAAGGGGTTGAATAACAAAAGACTATCAACAGTTATCAGCCAACTAATAAACGGTAAGCTGTTTACTGATAACTGAATACTTTGAAAAGGAGAACATTATATGAGTATCGATTTATCAAGCGAGAAAAAATTATCATTTGAGTTAACCGAAGACCAACAACTCATCCGGGATAGTGTCCGTGATTTTGTAGAACGCAATGTAAAACCGGGTGTTATCGAAAGAGACGAAAATAAAGCGTTTCCACATGATATCATTAAAAAGTTAGCCGAAATGGGACTCATGGGCATCTATCATGACGAGAAATATGGCGGAGGTGGTGCCGATACGGTTAGTTTCACACTGGCTATTGAAGAAATCGCCCGTTGGGATGCTTCTCTCGCTTTGACCGTCGCTTCTCATACCTCGCTTTGTTCCGGTCACATCGCCTTGGCCGGTACCGATGAACAGAAGAAAAAATATCTTACCCTCCTGGCAAGCGGACAAAAACTGGGCGGCTGGGGTCTCACGGAACCCGGATCAGGCAGTGATTCTTCTCACATGAAAACAACAGCCGTTAAAAAAGGCGATAAATGGGTGTTAAACGGCTCTAAAATCTTTATCACACAAGGTTCGGTCGGAAGTATTTTCGTCATTTTAGCCGTTACCGATTCGGATAAAGGTTCCAAAGGCATTAGCGCATTCATTGTGGAAGGTGACACACCGGGTTTTTCACACGGACCCAAACTTCACAAGCTCGGTATGAATTCTTCGGATACAACCGAACTCTTCCTGGATAATGTGGAAGTCCCTGAAGAAAACCTGTTGGGTCAGTTGAATCATGGTTTCATCGATACTATGAAAGTGTTGGATGGCGGAAGAATTGGCATCGGAGCATTGGCTGTAGGTATTAACCGGGGTTGTCTGGAAGAGTCTATCAAATACGCCAAAGAACGCGAGCAATTTGGCAAACCCATCGCAAAATATCAGGCGATAAAATGGAAAATGGTAAAAATGGCCACCCAGGGAGATGCCGCGAGAATGATGGTCCATCGCGCCGCCTGGCTGAAAGATCAGGGCAAATCATTCACCAAAGAAGCGGCCATGGCGAAATTATTCGCCTCCGAACTGGCCACTCAAAGTGCTTTAGACGCCATTCAAATTCACGGCGGTTACGGTTACACCAAAGAATACCACGTCGAACGCTTTCTACGTGACGCCAAACTCCTCGAAATCGGCGAAGGGACATCGGAGATACAACGCATTATTATTTCCAGAGAATTGTTGCGGGATTGATTATAAGCTTTCAGCATTCTGATTAAAAATAAACCTCCAAGGTTTTTAAAAACCTTGGAGGTTTAGCTTGATTTTTCGCTCGTTACTCGTATTTAATTGGCAACAAACAAATATAGTGTCATTGCTAGCCGTAAATTTAGGTTAAATATCACTTACAACTTAAAAAATACTTTTTAAGATGTTTATTTGGATAAAGGGAGCGTGGTGACTTTAGGAATCCCAACAAATGACGGGGCAATCTCCTACTGACGTTAAAGCCATAAGCCAGAAAGAACGGCAGGGATTGATATAACACTATCTCGTTACACGGGCTCTGCCCTGTAATGCTGCTTTGGACGCTCTGCGTCCAGTAATGTGATAACCATTTAGTTACATTAACTATGGATCAGCGTAAGGTAATTGACGTAGGTGGATTGGGTTTTAGGAGAAATAGTTCGTTTAGATACTTCATTAACGTTCTGGGACGCAGAGCATCCCGATTGGCATTACACCCCAGAGGGGTGTAACGAGATAATATATTGCGGAAGCATAATACGTGGTTCCAAACCTGTCAGGTCTTTTAGACACTCACAGGTTTTCTCTTTAATACCATTCATTTCAAAAACCGCGAAAATCCGCGTCATCCGTGTTGTCTGCGTTCTATTACTTTACGTTTTCAATTGGTAGAAACGATTATGGCTGACATCCTATACATTATATCTCGTTAC
>DATFMK010000819.1:0-3987 GCA_035267005.1 Balneolales bacterium | reverse complement strand
CGAGGGTGCCGAGATAGGTGCCTTAAGTAATAATTTTTGCCCTACTCTTAATTGATTCGATTTCAGATGATTTAAACGCTTAATCTGACTGATCGTCATATTGAAACGCCGGGCTATTTTATACAAATTATCCCCACGCTTCACTTTGTAGGTTGTTCTGCCCGGTGTATCCTGGTTTAGGAAATTTTGACTTTTAGTGGATTGAGCTTTCTTAGTATTGGCCGGTTTACCAAAGTGTTCAGGGGGCGTTACAAATAACTTTTCCCCAATTTTAATGGTGTTATTTTTCAGATGGTTCCATTTTTTCAGATCCCTGACCGAAAGATTATATTCCTGGGCAATGCTGAACAGTGTTTCATTAGATTTAACGACGTGAGTCTTTCGTTCATTGTTGACCTGTGCAAAACTTGCCGCACTGACCAAAAGTATTAATATTAGGGTGATATGGAGTCTGAGGAATACTTTCATAATTTTATTTGGCACACGTTTTCATATGTTGTAACAAGTATAGAAATCTAATGTTATTCGTCATTAAGTTCCAATTCCATTAACGCGGATTTCAATTCGGATAACGCTTTGCTTTCGTCTTTTTGGGTTGCTACCTCAATACCTTCTTTATACGTTGCAATAGCCTTTTTGTTATCATCCTGTTGATCGTATAATTTCCCGAGATGGTAATAAATGCCGACATAATCAGGATTCGCTTCATGGATTTCTTCAAATAATTCGATGGCACGCGATACATCACCTATCTTTTTATATTCGAGTGCAAGCGCAAATTTACTGAAGGTATCATTAGGATCTTCCTGAAGATACGCTTGTAGCTTTTCAATCATGCGATTAGACATAAACCGATAAAATATATAGTAAATTCAGAGATTAATGTTATATATAATTCAATTAAGCTGATTGAAATTCCCGGTAATGCTTTTCAATCTCTTCAATGGAATCGCCACCGAATTTTTCTAAAAAAGCATTGGTAATTACCGGTGCGACGATATTTTCAATCACGACTACGGCACGAGGTAACGCACACACGTCGGAGCGTTCGTATCTGGTTTTTTGTTGTTCCTTTGTGTTGATATCAACCGTTCCCAATGGGGTTAACATGGTTGGGATTGGTTTCATTGCGCCACGAATGATAATCGGCATTCCGGTGCTCATTCCACCTTCGATACCCCCTGCCCGGTTTGTCGCACGTTTATAGTCATCATCTTTCCAGATAATCTCATCGTGTACTTCATGTCCGGGATGGCGGGCCGCTTCGAAACCATAGCCGATCTCCACGCCTTTCATAGCCTGTGTAGATAAAACAGCCTGCGCAAGCCGACCATCTAACTTACGGTCCCAATGTACGAAACTTCCCAATCCGGTTGGAACGCCGGTGATGATGATTTCGTAAATGCCCCCGAGGGAGCTGCCCTCTTTGCGACGGATTTTGATCTCATCGACCATCTGTTCTGTTAATTCGGGATCGAGGCAGCGAACTTCGGATTTATCGGCTTCATGAGAGATCGCCTCGGCACCGTTTCCCATTAATGGGTGCGTTCTTTTTCGGACAGCTTCCCAGTCTTCTTCACCAACCTGACCAATGCGAAGAACATGTCCGCCAATTTGAATACCAAAATGTCGTAAAAACTGACGTGCGATTGAACTGCAGGCCACCCGCATTCCGGTTTCACGGGCACTGGAACGTTCGATGACCGGGCGAATATCATCATATCCATATTTTTGGAGGCCCACAAGATCGGCATGACCGGGACGAGGAACCGTGATTTTTTCAATGCCTTCTCCCGTGCCATCTTTGGCCATGACATTCGGCCAGTTTTGTTTATCCTTTTGAAAGGCACGATTTGGTAATCGAAGAGCGATGGGACCACCTAATGTTTTTCCAAAACGGACTCCGGACATAATTTTGGCTTTATCCTTTTCAAAAGCCATACGGCCGCCTCTCCCATACCCTTTTTGACGACGTGCCAACTGAAGCGCAATAATATCTTCCGTCAAGGGGAGTCCGGCGGGAACGCCTTCAATAATGCCTGTAAGTTCTGGTCCGTGAGATTCTCCTGCAGTTAAATATCTGATCATTTAGATTGTGGTTCAGAATGTTTAATAAAATTGGTTTTTAATCCGATTTGTTCAAGATAATTATAAGTTGCCACCCTTTCGGCCAGCGTTCTTTTGTCGCCACAGCCGTGGGTTCGTAACCGGTTAATACGTTCCATATCACCCAATACAATCAGGATATCTCCTTTATTGAGTCGATCAGAACTACCGGGATTAAATATGATTTTGTTGGTATCGGCCGGTACAATGGCGATTATCACAAGATTATAATTTTGCCGTATTCCTGCTTCCGAGATGGTTTTTCCATCGAGTAAAGAGCCTTCAAATACTTTAATTTCATCAAAATAATGTTCTTCTTCGGTATAACGAACGATCCGGTCAACAAATAATTCCACATTGGGACGTAAAATAACATTAGCCATTCTGTCCGCTCCGATTTCATAAGGGGAAATCACTTTACTTGCTCCGGCCCTCAGAATTTTGCGGGTGTTTTTTTGTTGATTGGTCCGTACAAGTATAAAAAGTTTTTCGTTTAATTCCCTGGCTATTAGGGTAACAAACACATTATCTTCATCCTTAGACAATGTGCAAACCAATCCTTTGGCTTGACCGACGCCAGCCTTTTTTAAGGTCTCTTCTTCCTGAGCATTGCCGTCGACGTAAGGAATATGGCCCTCTTTAAGTTCATTAATAATATCCGTCTGATTCTCGATCACAACAATCTCTATCCCCGAATCACTCAAAACCTGAGCGATACGGCGTCCGATTCTTCCGTAACCGCAAATGATATAATGCCCGTCCATTTTATCTATCTGTTTTTGAAGCGCTCTTTTAAAAAAAAGTTCGTTTTCGAATATTAATTGGGTTGTTTGTGATGCGATATAAGCAATGGTACCTATCCCAAATATAGAGATTAATACCGTTAAAATTCGACCTTCATGGGAGAATGGCTTAAGTTCGCTAAAACCGATGGTTGTAATAGTGATAAATGTTTGGTAAAAACCATCGAAAAAGGTCATCCCTTCGATAAGATGATATCCTTCAGCTCCTACAATGAAAAGCAGAATCAAAAAGGCAAAAGCCAATGATATTCGTAACCGAAATAAGTTACCAATTAAATTTAAACGATTGTTATTCATAAGAGCATTTTGTTCTAAATCCATGTAGAGCAGTCTCTCTGCTATCCTGCCTACTAACAATTAACGTGAGTTCGGCTTAAGATACAAGAGAACTAAAAAGTACTTCAGGTACTTCAAGTTTATAAGTGACTAAAGTTGTATGTAATTAAAGGTTTTTGTTGTGAAAATGGCACCTTTTAAGTACTCCAAATTCGAAGTACTTTAGGTACTTTAAATAGTACGCTTATAATCTTGTGCTTACGCTTATTTGAGTAAAACCGCCAAGCTGACTGTATGAATTACGACTGATATCGAAGGTAACTTTTTTGAGATTAATGCCGATGCCGATGCTGGTTCCAGCCAGATCAATCCGGTTAGAGGTTTTTAGCTCCTCATGAAGATACCTGTTGTAGCCCAGTCGAAAGAATACGTGTTCACTTAAAATAAACTCACCGCCCAGTTGCAAGTGACGGATGAGATCGGTTGCGAAGCTGGGATTTTTTGAATCAGATAATAGCCGGAGTTTCCATCGATTCAGAGAATGTAACCCGAGAGATACTCTCAGTGGGATATGCGTAAGCCGGCGACTAATTCCAATACTTATATCCAACGGCAGTTTTTCGCGAACATGATCGAATTGACTTAACTGAGTTCCAATGTTCGTTATTGCAGCTCCAAGCGTCATTTTCTTATCAGGAATCTTGTATCGGCCTCCCAAAGAAAGGGCAAGAGCGGTTGATTGATATTGCGCATATGAGGAGTGTATGACTTCAATAGCGGCACCGTAATTAATATTTTTCAT
>DATFMK010000818.1:0-2296 GCA_035267005.1 Balneolales bacterium | reverse complement strand
TAGATAGAACAGGTATGAAATCCAAAGCCAAGACGTTTAGATTTACTTCTTACGAATTCA
Source organism: Balneolales bacterium (assembly GCA_035267005.1). GTDB lineage: Bacteria > Bacteroidota > Rhodothermia > Balneolales > DATFMH01 > DATFMH01. Next base: position 2,236 of record DATFMK010000818.1, on the reverse strand, counting down.
ACACCAAGGAAACGACTGCTTTTCTGCGCTATGCAGTCGATGAGATAGATTTCGAAGAAAAGCTTATATTCGCAGGTGCCGGCCAAACGCTGAACCCTGAACAGATCAAATCAATAAATCATTTTCTATATTATTTGCATATCGCGGCCGGGGTCAGTTATTACAAAACCTTCATTCCCGATGTGATAAAAATTGAGACAAGACCGATGTCTGAAACGACAGCCCGGTTTTTCGAGAAATTTTATTTTAACGGCCTTGGCGAGTTTGCCTATAGAAACAAATTAAATCTGAAAGACAGAATAAGGTTTCCTTTCGACGAATCGACGGAACGTCGTTTATCAACATTAGATTTAAAGAGGAGGACTGCGGTTCCTATTGGTGGCGGCAAAGATTCTGCCGTAACTCTCGAAACCTTAAAACGTATAAAAGAACCGGTTGTGGGGGTGTCGGTTGGACAGCATAACTCCATAGAAGAAATTGCAGCGATCGCCGAGGTGCCGCTCTTTCAAATCCGGAGATTTTTATCACCCAACCTTTTCGAATTGAACAAACAGGGAGCGCTAAACGGGCATGTGCCGATCGTAGGAATTTTAAGCTTCATTTTTCTAGTGGCGGCCATACTGTATGATTTTGACGCCATTGCCATGTCCAACGAACGATCTGCCGATTCCGGTAACATGCTTTATAACGGGAGTGAAATTAATCATCAGTGGAGTAAATCTTCGGATTTTGAAAATACCTTTCAACGCCTAATCAAAACTGAAATGACCGCAGATATCAGCTATTTTTCACTGCTGCGACCGCTGTCAGAGTTTCAAATAGCGCAGAATTTTGCGACCATGCCTAAATATCATCATGCCTTCTCAAGTTGCAATCGGGCCTATAAGATAACGGATAGTCACAAATCAAAATGGTGCTGCGAATGTGATAAATGCAGGTTTGTGTTTTTAATTTTATCACCATTTCTCAGGGAAGATGAGTTGATAAAAATATTTAGTAAAAACCTTTTCGAAAAGACAACTAATTTAGAAAAATACAGAGAGTTATTAGGATTGGAAGGTTATAAACCGTTTGAGTGTGTCGGAGAATTCGAAGAATCTCAAGCGGCTTTATATCTGGTAAATAATAGTTCTGATTGGGCGGACACACCCGTCATCAAAAAATTAATGAAAGGTGTGAATCAAAAAAAGATCGACCTGAGGGATTCATTTGATAAAGCCATAAAATTTAAACACAGCCATTGGATGCCGCAACTTTATAAAAACGCAATTTATGAAATTACAAGACTTACAGAAAAAAAATATAATTATCTGGGGGGCAGGGCGTGATGGATTATCAGCCCTGGGGCAGATTCAAAAAATATTTCCAACCAAAAAAATTTTGGTTTTTACCGATAAGGAAGCCCCACCGGAACTGAGTGCCGGGTTGCAAAGCCAGGGATGCGTGGAGTTTGTTTGCGGCGATCACATTATTGAGAATCTTTCAAGATCAGATGTGGTGATAAAATCACCCGGCATTTCATTGTATCGCGATGATATTAAAAACGCCGCAAAAAAAGGCGTCCAGTTTTTATCAACAACCAATTTGTGGTTTGCAGAAATCGGCGATAAAAATATCATCGCCGTAACCGGAACCAAAGGCAAGAGTACGACCGCATCTATCATTTATCATTGTCTTAAAAATTTCGGGGTATCGGTTGAAATCTGCGGCAATATCGGCAAACCACTCCTGAATTACCTCGATAAACACCACAATACCGACTTATACATCGTTGAACTGTCGAGCTATCAAACAGCAGATATTGCCTATACCCCCAAGATAGGCATTCTTGTCAATCTTTTTCCCGAACACATCGATTGGCATAAAAGTCTGGATAATTATTACAAAGACAAACTCCGCCTGTTTAACTTCGGTCATCATCATCACACCATATTAAACTATAAAGATAAAGTCACGCGAGACTTAACTGCGGGCTGGAACGGGATACAATTTTTTGAAAAAGATGACGGGATTCATTCAAGAGAAAATGAGATATATTATGGTAACAAAAACCTTGGCCGGATTAACAATGTCCACCTGCAAGGTGAGCATAATAGATCCAATATATGTGCGGCACTCACGGGAATTGAAGCCGCAGGATACGACCCGATCAAATGCTACGATTATTTGGATAATTTTGTAGGCCTGCCGCACCGCCAGGAAGTGCTGGGCACCAGGGATGGATTGTTGTTTGTCG
>DATFMK010000817.1:0-10669 GCA_035267005.1 Balneolales bacterium | reverse complement strand
AAAGATCCGGCTTTTTGGCCGGTAATCAGTGACTTTGATCAGTGGAATACGGATCAGCTTTTGCCCACAGATAAGCTGGCGCTCACTGAGATTGTGCCCGTTTTGAACGAATTACGTGAAGATTCCAAATATGTACGTGTTTCCGATCTGCTGGAAAAAGCGATGCGTAAAACCAACTTTCTGAATGGATATCTGGATCAACCGCAGGCCGGGCAAAATGTAAATAAACTCATCGATATCATCCGGGATCTTGAGCAGAAAGAGCAGGGAAATCTGTTTGAGATCGTGGAATTTCTGCGAACACAAATCGATCAGGATTCGGATGAAAAGGATGCCGAATTGCCCGATACCGGCGCCATTCAAATCATGACGGTGCACGGTTCCAAGGGACTCGAATTCCCGATGGTCATTGTTCCTGATTTGACGGCAAGTCTGAGAAATGGCGGATTGCAGATTTATACGAGTCCCTCTGATGCTTATGTTAATAATCTCCCTTTACTCGCCTATAAAGCGGAAGACAAAGACAATTACGAGAAAGATGAAGACACGCAATTCATTTTTGAGCTTTTAAAACAGCAGAATAAAAAGCGTGATATAGCAGAACTCCGGCGGGTTTTTTATGTGGCGTTAACCCGCGCCCAAACACATATTCTGATATCGGACACATCGAGTTATCCCAATATTAAAAACGCGAGTTTATCGTTTAGCGGTTTTATGAACGACTGGCTGAATGCCGAGCGTGAAAAATATGATGATCTGCTGGATTTTGATCTTCTGACTAAAGAAGAATTCCAGGAAATCACCGATGTCATAGCTGGTAAGTTAAAAATTGAAAATCCGGATGCCGATGATTCTGAGAAGCAACTTTTGGATGATGAGCTGTTGGAAAATGCTATGAAACGGGCAAAATTGGTCAGCCGAAATGTCTCCCAAACCATTCACAATGATGACGAACAACAGACATTGGAGCAAATGGTTACGAGTCCTTGGAAAAAGGTTAAACCCGATCATGCCGGAACCATCGTTCACAAAATGCTGGAAACCGGAGTCAGAGATGAAGATCAGCAGGAATTATTGATCAAAAATTTGTTACGGCAAAACGGATATTCGCTTGGAGACGATAACGTTCAGGAAGATTTGCAACGCATCAAACGGGAAGCTGCGAAAGCACGGAATTGGCTGAATGAACGCTTTTCACATCCCCAAAAAATATTACACGAACAGGCCTTCGAATGCCGGCTGAAGTTAGAGGGCGAAGAACAATATGTCCGTGGTATCATCGACCTGCTTGTAAAAGATCAAAACGGCGAATGGCATCTGATCGATTTCAAAACCAACGCGGTGAAAGGTGAAGAATTTGTGGAATTAGCGAAGTTGGCAGGTTATGATCGACAATTACGAATCTATCAAAAAGCAGCTTCCATAATTTCCAACGGTGAGATTAACATCCCGGATCGCAACACCGGATTGCTTTTCACAACAGGAGAAAATCCCGTTTGGCTAACGATTGACAAATTGCCGACAGACGATGCAATTAGTAATTAATAATGAATAATGAATAATTATGTTTTGATGCTTATTTATCATTTTCATTGAATCTTTGGGAATTGGTATTCTATTTATCAAAATCAGGCTTATCGTATATTTACGAATTGCCAAGCTTAAATCAAATGTTCCTAATTGCTTAAACAACGTTATCCTGGACTTGCAGACTGTGTCATAATAAAATGTAAGTGACAAGCTACCTTAATTTTATAAGTATCATAAAGTGCTATTAAGGAGCCTCTCTCCCTGTCGCGGATATATCCGTGAAAGGGAGAGATTGAGAGTGGGTAAGTTGAGCGACATCATGCGAAGCACCTAAATTATTTAATTTACACAAATTATAATTTATAATTATGGCACAGCCTATTGATTCAAGATACAGACAACGCGCTGTATCTGTTTACAAATCATAGTAGTAAACCCCAAACGTTCGTAGCCACATATTGCGAGATCCCGGATCGGAGTCCGGGATGACGTCATAATGTTATGGTCAATGTAAATGTTTCTGTACGTCTTAAAGATAGTTTAAGGTTGTCGCTCTGTGTGAATACTCCGTACTCTTTGTGGTTATCTTTTTTCTCTATCCGTTAAAATCCGCGTTGTCCGTGTCGTCCGCGTTCTATAATTCATTTGAAGTACGATAAGTAGAATTGTATTATATTGGCATAAAATTATTTTTTAATTGAATAAAGTGAGAATACCAATGGCGGAACAACATATTTTTCAAGGTTTATCGGTTGCCTGCGTCACTCCATTCAAAGAAGATTTTTCCATTGACAAAGAAGCCTATGTCAATCATTTAAATTATATGATCGACGGTGGTGTGGATGGTTTGGTGATATGTGGGACAACCGGAGAAAGTCCGACTTTTAGTGATGAAGAATTTGAATATCTAATTGGTACGGCGGTAGATATGGCAAAAGATAAATGCAAGGTTATTGCCGGATCCGGAACAAACGCCACCAATAAATCCATCAAACGGTCCAAAATGGCAGAAAAATTAGGATCCGACGGACTGTTGATTGTTGCGCCTTATTATAATAAACCGGTTCAGGAAGGGTTAATTGGTCACTATACAACAATTGCCGATACCGTTGATGTGCCATTGATCGTGTATAATGTGCCGGGACGTACTTCCGTCAATATTTTACCGGAAACGATTGCGCAATTAGCCGAACATCCGAATATCGTGGCCGTTAAAGAAGCCAGTGGAAACATGCAGCAGGTTTTAAAAATCATCGCCTCCGTTCCTGACGATTTTGCCGTTTTGTCCGGTGATGACGCCATGACTCTGCCACTTATCGCAGCGGGTGGAAAAGGAATCGTTTCGGTGGCCGGCAATGAAGTCCCGGATAAGATGAAAGCATTCACCGAGGCTTGTCTGAGTGATGATATTAAAAAAGCACGCAGCCTTCATTATGAATTACAACCGCTGATGCTGGCTAATTTCTGGCAAAGTAATCCCATCCCGGTCAAAGCCGCGATGTCGATGATGGGTCGTATGGAAAATGTTCTTCGTCTCCCACTCGTACCGCTCGATAAAAAATACGAAGCTGGTTTACGGGATATTTTGGATGAACTCGGAGTGTTGTAATTTTAAAGTTTAATCAAAGTAATATATACTAAAACATCATATTTATATGAATTGGTCGCTATTAAGATTTCTCCCGTCTGGTCGAAATGACGCATATAGGTTATAAAAGATGTGGAGTTTTGTAAGATCACTCAAAAGCGTCATCTCGAACCCGTTTTTTGGGTGAGAGATCTTAGAAGTGCGTATTCGCTATAGAGATTTATGTTTAACACAACATATACTAAAATTTAAAAGAACGTTGATATTTTTAGCCACAGATTTTCGCGGATTTAAGCGGATTTGTTTTTTGGGAAAATATATAGGGACATGCGATGGCATGTCCCTTTGTATTTATGTGTTTTTACAAATCGTAAAAAATGGATACCAATTCCTGTGATTTGAAATCCTGATAGTGAGACAACGGTTCACGTATCCCCAGGCCGACCATAATTGGAGAATGTTGTATCAGATATTTAATCCCTTCTGTCAAATAATAACCAGACTGACCCATATTGGGTCCGTTTAATTCGGAAATGCGTTGTGCTTCAAAAATTCCCTGTAAAGAAGGCAATGCATGATAAACCGTTGCGAATTGTAAGTTAAATTCATTACTGCAATTACACAGAGATTTTCTGATGTGTGTGGGAATACCAAATGTTGCATAAGCCGTCCATTCCCATTTATGATACATATAACCCATATCGAAATATGGATTAATACCCAGTCTTGTACTATTTCCAATTCCCTGACTGGAATTACCTGTTGGCAGATCGAAACTAGAACCATAACCGAGTAAAACATGATGATTTGCGAAGGTGTAATTGGCGAATTTCAAGGAAATTTCCAGGTTATCCGTATGAGAGAAGGAAGACATATTATTTGGCTTCATTATCTGATATGGCAGACTTGCGGATACACTGAAAGCCGGACTCAACGCATATTCAAATTCAAAATTCAGTGTACTTTCTGAGGCTTTATTAGACAAACTACTGAACAGATAATCAAATCGACCATGTGAATCAGGGGATATGGATTCTTCATTCAATGGATGAGAGAAATGCAATTCGTATCGATTGGCATCGGTGATATTTGGAATATATTGTGCAAAGACGAGTGAACTTGATACTGCAACTAAAAAAATACTTAATAAACCTGTTGAACATAGTTTTTTCATTACAAAAGACCCCACAGATATTTTTTTATAATTAAATTAATTTGAATAGATAGGTATGAAATACACCATACCTCTAGCCCAATGAACAGATTTCAATCAATAAGGCTAATTTTTAGGATAATATGGCTATTCTTATAGGTGGGGCCCGTTTTTGTGGTAAATTTTTACCCTCATAACTTAGGCTAAAAGCTTTGTCTGAGGTTATTATTTTAAAGCCTTTTAAATAAATGGAAATTGAAAATTTGACCGGAGAAATATGACCTTGAACAAATTGACAAGCTTGACATAAACAATCATCAGGCTTGTTTAAACTATGAGGATCAAATTTTGTTATGACAAGATGATGACCACTGGAATGATGGATATGTAGGGGATGGTGCTCACGTTTGAGATTAATTACCAAAGCTACAGGTACATAAATAGCAAGCAGTAGAAAGGCAGAATATTTTCTGAAAGAATTGTTCATATTAAAAAAGCTAATGGATAGCTTATTTTTAGAACTGGGTCTCCTTATAATTATTTCCTATCGATCGTATATCTTGATATAAGATTCGCGATCCTCACTTTGGTTATTTTAACTGTAAGAAGTCTTTGCAAAATCAGGGCTTTTGTTCAAGATCAAAGCTTGAGCGACTTCGGAACCGCAGCATGTTAGCCATATGTGAGGATTTCGATATCACGAAAATACAGATATTGGACAAAAGAACGGTTTTGCATAGTCTTCTATAACTTTTAAAGAAGATATCTAATATATTTAGTAGCTTATCTTAATTCTGATCAAAAGAAACTATCGTCAAAATCTATAAAACCGGTCAACTTTTTTAAATCGTTCCTAATCTACACAAAATCGGAAAGAATATAAAAAAAGAAATATAATTTGATTTAAACTGGTTAATTTAAAATATAATAACTATATGTATATATAAATGATAGGATTCTATCTTTCCCTATATTTTTCAAAATATTTTAATAAAAACAATTGAGGAAGTATGAAGGATAAATTGACGCGAAGAGAGTTTTTAGCTTTATTAGGTGTCGGAGCTTTAACACCGTTAACTATTAAAAAAAGTATGTCAGAAACATTCATGAATTCAGATAACGAAATTCCTTTTTATGTAGGTACCTATACAGACGGAGCAAGTAAAGGCATATATTATTGTCATTTTAATCATAATACTGGTGAAATTGCAATTAAAGGAGTGACAGAGCATATTGTAAACCCTTCTTTTCTGACCTTCGATCGTGATAAGCACTTCCTGTTTGCCGTAAGTGAAACTAATAAATTTCAAGGGATGAAAGGCGGATCTGTTGATGCATATAAAATGGATTCAAAATCCGGTAAGCTTCAGCATTTGAATACCCAGCCTACTTATGGTGCTGCACCGTGTTTTATTTCTGTCGATCACACCAATCATTATGTGATGGTGGCTAATTATTTTGGTGGGAACGTAACCGTCTATCCGATTAAGGAGGATGGCAGTTTGGATAAACGTTCCGATTTTGTTCAATATCATGGAAAAGGTGTAAATCCGAAACGTCAGGATCAGCCCCATGCGCATTCTATCTTACCGAGTCCGGATAATCGATTTGTCTTATCATGTGATTTGGGGACGGATAAAGTGCACATATTCAAATTTGATGACCAACATGGAAAGCTGACACCGGCTGAACAACCATTTGCTAAAATAAAACCGGGTTCTGGTCCGCGCCATATTCGTTTTCATCCCAATACCCAATGGGCCTACGTGCTGAGCGAAATGGGATCCACCATTACCGTTTTTGATTATAATACTGAAAAAGGTTCCTTATCGGAAAAACAAGTAATTTCGATGTTACCGGCTGATTTCACGGGGAAAAGTACTGCCGCTGAATTGCACATTACAACGGACGGACGGTTTTTATACGCATCTAACCGCGGTGATGATAGTATCGTTGTGTATACAATAGATCCTGATAGTGGTAAATTGACACTGATTCAACGTACGCCATCGTTAGGAAAAATCCCCCGTCATTTTATTCTGGATCCAAGTGAAAGATATCTGCTGGTTGCCAATGAAAAAACAAATAATGTGGTCGTATTTACCCGTGATGCGAAAACCGGAAAAATTAAGCCAAATGGAAAATCGATTGAAATACCGGCACCTGTTTGTGTGAGGTTTACGTGATTTTTATATAAAGGGGGATACTTATGAAATGTAGCAATCCTTTAACATGTGCAAGATGTGAAATGGTTTGAAAATCACGGACGACTGACAATAGTCCAAAGGTATGGCATCTATTATCAGTCGTCCGAATATTACATTAATAAAGAGAGAAAAATTAGAAATTAACGTACCGGTTTGACGTTCAGTACAACAAATGATCCTGGTTTTATACGTGGTCTTGGGTGTGGATGTTGTTTAGTCGGTTTCGGGGCTGGTAAAAAAGACACGGTTGGTAAATAAATATGATGATTTTTAGTATCTAACGTATTGGTCCGGGCCCCTCGCTGTGTTTTAAAATCACCAATAACTTTGAATTTATGAGGATTGACTTCCTGAACCACGGTCAATGTCCCGACTCCGTTAGAACTATAAGCCCGTTTTAAAACCGGATCGTACGAAGCACCATCGACATGTCCGCCGATCGGTAAATGAGCGATTACTTTACCTTCAGTGGCATTCGATACAATCATCTGTTTATTATGACAAACGCTGAATAAGAGATTATGCTCTTTATCTATAGCTAAGCCGCTGGGACCATGACCGGGAGCAATCGACCAAACCCTGACAATTTTCATGGAAGATGGATTTATTTCAGCAATTTCGCTTTTACTTTCAATATTATCGTATATATGTCCGTGGCCATCAGAGACCGCGAATTCCGGATCACCCGGTAATGAAATCGTTGCCAATACTTTATTCGATTTAGCATCAATAACCGTTGAATTATCGGATCGACCGTTGAATGTGAAAACGCGTTGGGTGTATGGATCATAAAGAATACAATCGGGATCTTTTCCGGTAACAGATATTTTATCTTCAACTTTCAACGTTTTCATATTGAAAACCGTGACGGTCGCATCACCACCGTCGCTGATAAATCCCTTATTTAATTTCGGAGCCAATGCTATTCCATGAACTCCCCTGGTATTCGGAATATTCCCGATCTGTTTTCCGGTATGAATATCAATAATCTGTACCTGAGTGCCGTGTGAAACATAAAGATGTCCGGTTGCGGAATTGACATGAAGATAATCCCACCATGAATTGCCTTTTAAATGAAATTTGTTAACGACTTTATAAGATTGCGCTTGTGCACTGTAACTAAAAGCGAAAAACATGATGCAGCAGAGAAGAAAGGCTAATTTTTTCATTTTTGCTATCCCCGTCTTAATATATCGACTAATTTTAAGTTTTTTAATATCTCCAACAAATAAACATAAAAAACAAATCTGTAGAAAATCTGAATTAAAAAGGGGCGGGAAATAACGGATGTTGTATACAATACAACATAGACTCTCATGTCGCATGATTGGAACCCGATATCATTATCCTCTCGTATTAGTTATTTATTAAATAGTTAGAATCGCATATTTTTTGGATGATGTGGATTATGAAGATTAAGTAATTTCGGATAAGAGAAAGTGAGTTCGATATAACTAATGTACCTATCTACCTCTTTACCCATATATAAGTTTATAAGATCTTTCACCCCAAAAGCGGTTTTGAGCCGATAGCTTCTAAATGATGTTTATAAGCTTTTCCATAATCCATTCGGCCATTCGCGTCATTTCGAATACGTTGACACTTTTTCAATGCTAATAAACTTTTAACTGGGAGGTAACAATTAAAAGGCATCCTGTTTTTGATAGATTCCTCGTCAAACTTCGGAATGACAACATGGGGTGGACGTTTTTGGATAAATGTCTGAGCGTGTAAGTCTATCATCTTTTGCTAAATAATGCTACTGGCGGATGCTAGCTTTTTAGTTAGGGCCACCAGTTGCTAATCATCCCTCAACACCGTCAAAACCGTCAAAACCGTAAGAAAAAAACTTCAGTGTAATAGACGAATCAAAGCATAGTTTTAAAAGATTATTATTTCGAATTCAAATTACGTGGAATGAAATAGTAAAGTAATATGTGGGAAGCTGATACCCTATTGCTGAAAGATCTCATTAACTTCCAATAATTAATGGTGAATGAGATCCGATATCGTGAGTATCCATCTTACTAAAACCGGCATCTTTTAACCAATTTCCGTATTCAGATAATGTATAGGTATTTCCCGAGTTCGTATTCACTAACATATTTAGCGCAAAAATAATCGGAAAAACCGGTCCGGAACGATCTTCATTTGGGATCATATCAAGTATTAATATTTTACCACCGGGTTTTAAGGCTTTACGCAGTTTTTTAAATAACTGACGGGATTGTTGTTCCCCAATCGAATGAACGATATTACCAAGAATGGCGATGTCATATTCATCTACCCGAAATTCGATTTCATTTAAATCACCTGGCAGATAATCACTTTGAGTGGCTACATCAAAATTATCCACGTACTTTTTGGTCAGATCAAGAACATTGTCAAAATCCTGAAAAACTACCTTTGTATTTGGATTGACTTTGGCGAATGAAAGTCCCCATACACCGGAACCACAAGCAAGATCTAATATTATCGGGTCATTTTTATCGATAATCGATGATATGTATTCAGCCGTTTTTTGAGCAGGTTTAAGGTTGATAACATGGAGACTCTGTATGAGTTTAGGGAAGAAATCCTGCCCCTTTTCTTTTTGACCGACTTCCCGGCGGGGAGAACCGTTTTTGACGATATAAGGTAAATCAGTCCAGGCTTCCCAAATGTCATCATTTTCCATCATAACACCAACATACTCATCACTATCTTTGACGAGATAACGGGCGGTGAAATCCGTTAAATAATAGTTATCATTATTTTTGGTCAATAAACCATGAGCAGTCAGGGCATTCAGAATCAGACGAGTACCATTTTCATCTGCAGAAGCCTGTTTAGCAATTTCTTTCGTATCGTGGAAATCATGATTAACAATAGAAAAGAAATCGAATTGCAGAGCTGTGGACAAAACGCGGGAAGCGGCAAATGAAAAATGCAGACTTAATAGTTGTTGAGGATCATGCCATTTATTATCGGATGTTTCCATAATATTAAATAGTTTTTAAAATTGAAGAGAGCTTGAGCTACTAAACATCTAAATATATTGAGATTATATAATATATTAGGTCGATAGCCAACCGGATGCTTTCATCTACGTTTATACATTAATTAAAAGTAGCATGAAAACAGGATTTTGGGATACATATTAAATACCATTAGAAGGTTATCGCCCACAGTCAAGAGACTACAGATCGAGGATCTCGAAGTCACGAAAATGCTGATATAGGACAAAAGAACGGTTTTGCATAGCCTTCTTATATTAATGTGAATTCGATATAATTATAGACTTATTCTGTTTCATATCCACGTTTGGAAGATCTCTCACCCAAAAAGCGGATTCGAGATGAAACCTTTACGTGATGTTTTTAAACATAAACATCATCTTCGCCCATTCGCGTCATTTCGACCGGAGAGAGAAATCTTCAAAGTAACCTATTCATTTCGAGACGCTGTTTTGAGAAGATTTTATTTCGAACTCACGTAATATTACAAAATGGTATTCGCAAAACAACGATTTGATTAAAAATTCAATAAGTGACTATTTCACGATTTAAGGTATTAAAGAAGATATAAAGATGAAAAAACTAATCGATTTAGTCATACGCTAACTGACGGTATGATAACGTATAACGGACTGTCAGGTTCAATCATATGTGTTTTTTTTAATTGTGAGGAATCTAAATCTCACTACGCAGAAGGAACATCTTTTCATATCGGAAAAATCAAGATGGCTGCAAATAACGAGACCTACTTCGATTCTCCATTCCACCGTTATGAAGCCTGTGTGAAAATAACAATGCGAGTTACAAGTTACCTTAATTTTTTAAGTGTTGTTGAGTAATATTGAAGTGCCTCTCCCCCTGTCACGAATTTATCCGTGAAAGGGGTAGGTAACTTGTCCCAAATCCATCGGGAGAATGAGAGTGGGTAAGCAAAGCGAAATCGCGCAAATTAATTAAGGTAATTGATTTAAAGTTTTCACACAGGCTGTATGAAGATGGAAAAGATTTCTCTGAATTACCCTTAGCCTGAATAATTCATAAACTCAATTCGGGAGTAAAAAACCTGTATCACATTCTAAAATTACTCTCTGATTTGTGCTACCCCCACCACCTTGCGCTGTTTGTGGTAGTGGAAAAGACACAAGATTCCCTGACGCTTTTTTCATCATCTGTTTTGGAAGTGCGCAGGAAGTTA
>DATFMK010000816.1:0-5528 GCA_035267005.1 Balneolales bacterium | reverse complement strand
TGCCGTTATTTTAGAAGGAGATCTGGACAACGGGTTTCATCCGAATAGCCAATTGGGAGGGGACGGTGTTGTGGGTGAACGGATCTGCATATTCAACGGCAACGTTGCGGAATCCCGATTGGATCTTCAGTTTTCATCTCCCAACGGGTTAGGATTAATCTTTCAAGCGACATACAACAGCCGGTCGGATATCCTCGGTGTTCTGGGCTTTGGGTGGTCCCATACCTATTCGGCGGTTCTTGACCCGGTGTATGATATAGCGGGCCAGAAATATCTTAAAATCATCGATCAAACAGGCCGGGCCGCCTATTTTAAGGAAGAGACCGTTGATATTTATAAGGGTGAATTCAACGAGCGCAGTCAGGTCAAGGCTGAAGCAGGCGAATTTGTTTGGTATCGTCTGGACGGGAGCAAATATGGTTTTTCAGCCACAGGGCAGCTTTTGTGGATCGATGATGAAAAGGACAACCGTTTGGTGCTGGGCTACGATGCCCAGGATCGGCTGCAAACCGTTACCGATATATCCAGCGGCCGGGTACTGTCCTTCAATTACACTGCCGGCGGCCTTTTGAAATCCATATCCGGACCCGTTACCCAAGGCGTTCTTTCCGGGATCTGGGTCACCTATGGATACGATGTCAATCAGAATCTGATATCCGTCACCTATGCGGACGGCTCGGGATTTGATTACACCTATTCAGATCCAAATGATGTGCACAACCTCACCGAAAAAAGAGACAAAGCAGATCATCTCATCAATACATGGGCATTTGATGTTCAGGACCGATCTGTGAGCAACTTTAGCTTGCAGGGTAAGGGTGTCAGCATCCAGTATGTCAGTGAAACACAGGTGGACGTCACGGACGCCTACGGCACGATACGGTCCTATATCATCGATGACATCAACGGCCGAAAGCGGGTAACCGCCATGCAAGGACCCGGGGGCGTTCCCTACATTGACAGTAATGTAATCCGCTGGATGTACGACAGCCAGATGAACCTTGTGGAGGCGGAGACCATTGGCGGTTCAATCTACCAGTATCAGAATTTAGATATCAGGGGGAATCCTGGCACCATCATACTTGCATCTGGTACCTCTGAAGAACGCGTGATCAGATTTACTTATCATCCGGAAATGAATGTGCCGTTGACTCGGATAGAAGTCAGTGCCCTTGGTGGCGACAACAAAGAGACCATTTTCGATTATGACAATGACGGTGATGTCATTTCTAATGAAAGCCCGACTCGCCTTCTATCCCGCGTGATTGAAAAAGGATTTACAAAAGATATCTCCGGGACTATTGTTTCATATGAATACATCACCGCCTTCACACACAACGGCAAAGGGCAGATATTATCCGTTGACGGACCTTTGCCCGAAAATGGAGATACGACGTCTTTTGCCTACAATGCGGCAACCGGTGATCTTCTTTCCATCACAAGGCCCTTGATCGGGAGCACCTATTTTTCAAATTATGATGCTGCGGGGCAGGCGGGTCAGGTGACGGATGTCAACGGACAGTCCAAAAGCTTTATCTATGACGGCAGGGGAAGAGTCACGGTTATCACCCATCAGGCAGACTCAAATGCATCAAGTGTGAGTTACAATACAGCCGGTCTTCCTGCTTTCAGGACCGATGAGGACGGTGTGATCAACAGCTTCGAATATGATCCTGTCTACGGCAGATTGGCAAGGCGCATTGATCATGAAGGCAATTATATCTCCTATAATTATGACGCCCAGGGCAACATGATTGAAAAGAGTTATTATGATCCAACTGACAGTCGCACCAACTGGAAGCGATCCACCTATCAGGACCCTGCTCACAGCATGCCTGGTAAGCTTTTTAAGACGATCAACCCGGATGATACCTATACGAAGTATGGATATGACAGTGAGGGCAACATCACTTCCGTGACCGATCCCAATGGCAATGCCACCTACTATGATTACGATGCCTTGAACCGCTTAACAACGATTTTGCAACCGGAAGGTGCCATCACATCCTTTGGCTACGATACACATGGGAACCTGTCATCGGTGATGGATGCCCAATCTCATGTGACCACCTATCAATATGACGATATGGGAAGAATACTTACAACAACTTCGCCGGATACCGGTAAGGTTGTCTATGCGTATGACGAGGCAGGCAATTTAACATACAAAAGCGATGCCAAGGGGATTGCCGTAATGTTTGCGTATGATTTGATGAGCCGGTTGACAAATGTCGGTTTCCCGGATTCATCCCAGGATATTACCTATATCTATGATATCGGAACTTTCGGCATGAGCCGCCTAACCGGTATGACGGATTCGTCCGGGAACACAACCTTTGGCTATGACAGCAGGGGGAGGCTTGCACAAAAGACATGTACTTTAAGCGAGCGAACGTATTCAATAGCCCGCTCTTTTACCCCAGGCAGCCGGATAATTTCTACAGCTTACCCATCAGGCAGGACAGTCGATTATACGCGGAACAGTATTGGAAAAATTTCCGAGGTTTCAACAACAAATAACGGAACCACCGCCACACTTATTAACAACTTATTGTATTTGCCCTTCGGACCCGCTTCGGGAATGAATATGGGTGCAGGAAGCGGGGTTACCAATGTATTTGATGAACTCTACCGAACCAAAGTTACCAATCCCGGTGCTCAGACGGAAAGGACCTACACCTATGACGCCAACAGCAACCTTTCATCCATTAATGTGACCAATGACGTATCGAAGAATAAAACTTTTACCTATGATTCATTGAATCGATTAATTTCGGCAAACGGAAGCTACGGTACCATCAACTATATTTACGATAATAACGGCAACCGCATTACGAAAGTTATCAATGGTAATACAGAAACATATACGTATATTGCCGGCACCAACCGGATTCAGGAGATCACCGGACCGGTGGCTTATACCTATGATGGCAACGGCAACATTACCGGTATCGGAAACAAAGTGCTCACCTATAACCAGAAAAACCGGCTGGTTCGGGTGGAAGAGAACTCGACGATACTCGGAGAATATGTTTATAACGGACTTGGGCAAAGGGCAATAAAGTCGGCAAATGGAGTCACAACAGACTTTATTTATGACTTTGATGGAAATCTGATTGCAGAAACCCAGGTAGACGGAACATTTACCTCTGAATATCTTTACATGGGAACTATCCGGCTGGCCAGGGTGGATGTCGGCAGCAGCGATATATACTATTACCACAATGATCACCTCGGTACCCCGGAACTTATGACCGATGCAAGCGAAAACGCTGTCTGGGAAATGGAATTCAAACCCTTTGGCGAGGCGAATGTGAAATCCACTTCCACGATGAAAAATAATTTCAGGCTGCCGGGCCAGATTTTTGATGAAGAGACCGGTCTCCATTATAACTATTTCAGAGATTATCATCCAGGGATCGGAAGGTATGTTGAGGCAGATCCGATTGGGCTAAAAGGAGGGATGAATTTGTATGTATATGCGAATAATAATCCAGTGAACGTGGTGGATCCGACTGGGGAAGTCGGACTTTTAGGACTTGGGATTGGCGGTATTACCGGTGCTTATAGCGGATTTCTCGGAGGGATAACCTCCGGGAATATTTGGGGCGGTATCGTTGGTGGAGTTGTTGGTGGAACCACTGGTGCGCTTCTTGGTTTTGCTGTTGAAGGTACTCTGGGTGGTACGGTTGGAGGGGCTTTTGGTGGTATTGTTGGTGGTACTGTTGGTAGTGCATTAGGTAAGCGTTGGGGTAACCCAGATGCCTCTAGTAAAGAGGTGCTTTTAGCGGCGGGCAAAGGCGGCCTTATCGGCGGGATAACGGGCGTCATTGGCGGATGGCTGACTAATGCTGCAAAAACAGTTGTTGGTGCAACAGGAGCCTCGGTAGATATAGCCACTTCAATGATAAACGCACCAATTGCTTGGGGTTTGGGATTGATTGACTTTGAAAGCGCATTTGAAAAAGATAAGCAGAGCCAAGAACATCTTAATGTGCCAACTATTCCGGAAGAATACACTTCGCTTCCTGCACCTGATCTTCAATATGATCCAAATAATCCGGATAAAATAGCTCGAAATACTTCTGTATCCATAAATGTTATCGGAGGATGCTCTCCTTACACATGGTCTGTTATCGGAAATGGATTTACTCTTACAAATACAACCACTAATGGATTAACCAATGCGCTCAATGCAGACGCTACAGCATGTGGACGAGCTACAATTTTAGTGACTGATGCGAATGGAAAAACTGCATTAGGTTACGTTAAATGTACAACCGGCCAATGGCTAAACTGTGGAACAGGTATTGATTATGGTGCAGATTATGAGGAGACGGCGACGGCATATTCTGAGACATCCAGTTGTATGTCCACCAACGGACTTTTTAGGTTTTCGACTTCTGCGATAGTATGGACAGGGTGTACAGGTTATTACTGTGATCCTAATTGTGGAGCAGATTGTTTTCAAACCGAGTCTTGTGATGGAGTTGATATGAGCATAGCAGCTTTGTTTCAAGATGATCCCGCTTGTGCTGTTTATTGGCATGGGAATCTATGTTGTGTATTAGTCTCATATCCAGATCCCGGCGAATTTATAATGCATATTCAATACTGGGGGTGTGCCCCATAGGTTGAGTATTCCGGTGTGTTCCGAACACCATGTGTAATGTTTCAGTCAAATAAAGCTTAAAAAGGTGTTATTTGGAGACCCTTTGAATTTGTCTCATTTGGATCAATTAAATTGAATATATAGGATTTGTCAAATATAATTGTATAGATCCTGTAATCTAGAAGTTTCTGGGCCTATTAGTGCTGAAGCCGCAACATCATGCGATAAGTAGAGGGCAAGGCTATAGATGGAAATAAATATCCTATTAAGGCTGACATTTATTTTGGCAACAACAATTTTGTTGCTGACTATTAATAAAAATCACCCAATAGAATATTTCCGGGAGCAGACATGGTCAATCAAAGAAACATTACCCATATATTGGGCGATTATATTTATCACTGTAATTGGGCTATTTCTATCTAAAGATATTTCCTCTATCCGACTTTCTATTATTGTATCTTATATACACACTTTTTTGGTTGGTTTTATTCTTTTTGTTCCCGTAATATTAATAATATATAGAAGAAGGCTATCGTTTACCGTAATTGGTTTCAAGAAATCTGATGTTTATTGGTTCTTAATATTTTTTGTTGTTTAATTCAGCATATTAGTCGTTTTATTATTCGTTGTAAAAAGTCCTGAAAGTTACAGTCATACCCTTTGGGGCTTATCATTAATTTCTATCACTATAGTAATTTGGCCTATTATTGAAGAAGTGCTTTATTTGGGGATGATGTTTATTCCTGTTAGTAGATTAGTGGGGTTAAAAGCCGGTGCTGTATTGGTTTCTTTATTAAGAATATTAATCCATTTTAATTATAACTCAAGTTTCGCACCCCTGATTAGGGGTTTAGCGAAATAAATTACTACTGATATTACTTCTTTTTATATAGAAAAGGACTCACTTTTGTAG
>DATFMK010000815.1:0-2520 GCA_035267005.1 Balneolales bacterium | reverse complement strand
AGACCGATGATATTGGATCGTACAACGCGGCTGTGGGTGATATCTCCGATGATAGCGATTTTCAATCCTTCAAATTTGTCGAACCGCTGTTTCATGGAAAACATATCGAGCAACGCCTGTGTCGGGTGTTCATGGGCGCCATCACCGGCATTGATGATCGATGCGGAAACACAGCGTGTCAGGTAATGAGGTACACCCGGACTCTCATGCCGGACAACCACCATATCAATCTTCATGGATTCGATATTGCGGATAGTATCTTTAAGGGATTCGCCTTTTTTCGTGCTTGAAGCACTTTTGGAGAAATTTATGACGTCCGCTCCCATTCTTTTCTGTGCCAGTTCAAAAGAGATACGAGTACGCGTGCTGTTTTCATAAAAGAGATTCACTATTGTCTTATCACGCAAAGTTGGAACCTTGGGTACCGGACGATCCAGGATATCCCGGAAATGACGGGCCTGATCCAAAACGTAGCGGATATCTTCCCCACTGTAATCTTTCAAACCCAGCAGGTGCTTATGCTTAAATTCATATGCCGATTGTAAATCACTCATTTGTTATTCCAACAACACTTTTATTCATTTGAAGTATCCACTAAATAGACAGCATCATCACCATCCAGTTCTTTAACATGTACCCGTACTTCCTCATTCGAATGAGTGGGGACATGCAACCCAACATAATCCGCCATAATGGGCAGTTCCCGGAGTCCGCGATCTACCATGCAACAAAACCGGATCGTATTGGGTCGGCCAAAAGCCGTGAGCGCGTCCATTGCCGAACGAACTGTCCTTCCGGTAAACAATACATCATCCACTAACACCAGGTCTTTCCCATAGATATCGAACGGAATCTCGGTAACTTTAACGGTCGGCATTTTCATTTTAGAACGGTAATCATCACGGTAAAATGTCACATCCAACACTCCAAGGGGCACTTCCACGCCGTAAGCATTTTTGATGTTTTGCTGCACTCTTTTAGCAATATAGACGCCCCTGGTTTGCATCCCGATGATGGCTAAATTGGAAAGATCATCATAGGGTTCGCCGAATTGATGGGCAAATCGCAATAAAATGCGGTTCATATCCTCTTCTGATAAGAGCCTGGCTTTTGTATCGGGCATAAAGTAACGCTGTTCAAATCATTTTTTATAAATTTAGATAATGTAAATATCTATCACAACAAATAGTACTGTCATTTATAGAATAAAGAAGACAGAAGTGAGAATCATTTTCTTATTCATTACCACTTCTTATCCGGCTCAATTTCAAGTTATTTAATAAATACCATTTATTTTAAATCAATCTATTTGCCTATGCGCTTAAGTTTAGGATACTGGTCTCAATTCATCATTCAACATTTAACATTTCTTAATGGGCTATTTACTCACGCTCTGTGGCCTTTGCGCCATGCTCTATGCTTTCTTCTTACCTCTTAATATTTTATTGTTTATTCTTTGCCTATATTTCATGTCTGTCTAATTCTGGGGCTGAATATTTTTAATAAATTTTTTCAATGCAGGTAAAACGACAATCTATTGCGCATAATACCGGGTGGTTATCGGGTGTTAATTTATTAATTAAGCCCCTCTCTTTCGTTTTTATCATCCTGGCTACACGTCTTCTCGGTCCGGATGATTTCGGGAAATTCGCTTTTACCACTTCGATCGTCTCTTTCATCTATGTCTTCTTTGAAGGCGGAATCAACATCCATACGGTCCGGTCAATCTCAGCTGATAAAGATAACTTCGATAATAATTTTTACCTCCAGCTATTTTTAAAAGCGGGCGGGGGACTATTAACCGGTATTGCGGCTATCATTTTTCTGTTATTTACGAATTATGAAAGCACTATTGTCTACCTCACGCTCATCGCGATCATCTTTATTATTTTTAATGCCCTGATGCTGCATCTGCGAATGTATTTCAGGGCTTTTGAAGTGATGAAATACGAGAGTTACTCCATCGCTTTTGAGAAATTCGGTTTGATCCTGATATGTGGCTCCTTACTGTTTATCTCTCAAAATGTCGTGCTCTTCACCGCCTTCTATGCGATTACCTACTTTATCACTTTTTTATATACCCTGGTATTGCTGATCAAGGTAATTGGCCGCCCCAAATTCCATTTCCCGTTATCACGCATATATAATGATGTTATTGTCCCCGCTTCTCCGTTTGCATTAATGAATATCCTGATCACCGGGCGTGCAAGCGCCGGTACATTGTTACTCAAATTTATTAAACAGAAAGATACGTCAGTCGGTTATTACAGTGCGCCATACCGGTTACTCAGCTCCTTTCTTTTGTTTCCGAATATGATCACCAAGCCGTTGCTGCCTGTTATTGTACGCATTCAGGAAAGAATGCGATATGTGAAGCGATTGCTCAATAGTACAGCTCGATTTTTACTTGGCATCGCAGCGCTTGTGGCTTTCCCGCTCTTTCTTTTACACAAACCCATAACCATTTTGCTGTTTGGCCCGTCTTTTGCACCGGCAGCCACGACATTGAGTATTATCGCA
>DATFMK010000814.1:0-3325 GCA_035267005.1 Balneolales bacterium | reverse complement strand
CACAGGGGCACGGAGTTTTTACACAGAGCATAAGACGTGGACGATACGGATGACGTGAATTCCCCGCGGATATTTTAACCGAAGGGACACAGATATTTTAGGGAATTGTCATACTATCTCAATACGTCGCTCTGTGGAAATGCAACACGGACATCTGTGTCCAGCTTAATTAATGGTCTTTGATTATTATGGTTAGAAAAATCAGTCAATATCTACATAAAGCTGATCGTAGGCGAGTTGAATGTTATCGGGCAGCTTTTGGTTGGTTTCTTCGTGGTTGACGTAGCTGGACATATGGATTAAATACGTTTGCGGCACATCCAGGTTTTCTGCAATTTTTACTGCTTCCGGGATGGTAAAATGTGTGGGATGATTGGGCGACCACCGCAAGGCATTCAATACCAATACTTTTGATCCCTTGATAATCTCTTTACTTTCATCCGGGATCATATTCGCATCGGTGATATAGGTCAGGTCGTTAATACGGAATCCATACACTTTCAATGATCCGTGATAAACGGTTAGCGGCGTAATTTCGCAATCCTGAAACGTGAAGGTTTTCTCCGGCACGTGAATATCAACATTCACCGACCCGGGTGTTTTATGAGGATCGAACATATAATTAAACCGGTGCATGATCGACTCTTTACACGTCTGCGTTGTATAAACCGGAATACTATGTTGCTGCACATAATTAAACGGTCGAAGGTCATCGAGTCCGCCCACGTGATCGTTGTGTTCATGGGTAATTAAAATGAGGTCGATACGCCGAAGTCCGGATCTTAAGGTTTGAAGACGAAATTCCGGACCGATATCAATTAAAAGGGAGGTTTTTTCGGTTTGAATCCAGGCTGATGTTCGATACCGTTCATCACGTGGATCACCGGTACCCTCTTCTCGTCCAAATCCGCCTGCAACGGGAACCCCCATCGATGTTCCCGTTCCCAAAAATGTAATTCTCATTCTATTCCTGCTCTTCTCCGAAATTTAAATCTCCTTGTTCGAATTTATTTTTTCGTTTCCAATAAGTTTCGAGTTCTTTACGCACGACTGGTTTCAAATAAATGTTCTCAAGATCTTTATTTTCCAGCAGATTTGCCAGTACGCCGACTTGCAGCTCCACCGGATTATTTTTATTGATGACGATAAGCTTATCTCCTTCAATCACACATGAGTCGCTTCGGAAGCTACCTCGCTCATACCGGACACGGTAGCCCAGCTGATTGACGATCTCTTCCAGTTCCAGCATTAGTTTATCACTCTTCATTAAAATGTAATCCCTATTACGATTGAATTTCCTCGTAACGCGTAGTCGTAACGCACTCCGGTCAAATTATATCTGCTAAAATCGTAATCGTACCCAATACTGAGTCCGACATCATTTATCAGATGATCGAAATATAAGCGGTTTTGACTGTTGATAATATACAATGATCCGGAGGTCGCACCTAATGAGCGAACACTGAAGCCATAATTAATGGTTGCTACGGTAGTAAAACGAATTCCTTTGCCCAAACGAACCAGAACGGCCGGACCACTTCCCAGTGTTCCTGAACTTTGCTGAAAATCATCTGCGTTATTATTAGCTCTTTGGCTATTCACCTGCAGATAATCCGTCTGAATCCGGATGGGAGCGCCGACGATAAAATGCCTGGATTTAAAAAATGGATAAACCCGCTGAATTTGAGCACCAATGTTGAAAAAGTTCAAATAATTGCTATTTCCAAGATTCCAGCCCGAAGACAGATAAATATCGATGCCTGGAAGTTCAAGGCGCAACTGGTATAAGGGATCACTGAAAGTATACCGGGTGTACGGGTTATTGTCATTTGAGGATGGCTTGTACATGAATTTAGCCGGTTCCAGACCGAAATAGGCTCCGGTCGAAGGCGGACGAGACACGTTTGGTTCACTTTTTACGGAAAACATCTGAGCGTTTGCCGCATCCGTCAAACCCAAAAATAAACCAGCCAATAAAAGAAAGGAACTTAGTTTGGAAATACTTTTCATTCTCATAGCAGTACCAATTATTACGTGGAATAGCTTAATAATTTCATTAAAACTGTTTTAAAAATATGAAATACGGAATTTTTATTCGGTGAATAATTTCCGTTTATCTCCATTCGCGGTTTTCGCAATCTGTAAACCGCTCACAAACATGAAGGCTTTGCAAAACCAGGGATTTTGTTCAATATCAAAGCCTGAGCGACTTCGGAACCATAGCTTATTAGCCATATGTGAGGATTTCGAAGTCGCGAAAATGCAGATATTGTGCAAAAGAACGGTTTTACATAGCCTTCAACAATCAGTTTAATATATAACTCACTATTATGCACGAAATTACCACACATCAATAAAAAGATTTTAATATTTTAAAAAAATTAATGACGCCGGCCGTTCGTATCATGATCTTTCTATCTAAAATGATAGATTTTAATAATTAAACCTAATTCGATGATTCGAATTTACCATTATAAGATACAACACAAAACCACATACAAGCGATCATTTGAATAAAATTATTTAATAAAATACAATTAGGTATTGACAAACGTCACTCTCAGTTGTTATATTTGGATTCTCTAAGCCGAAATCTCAGATTTGATTTATTGAAAAAAGGTCCGGTAGTTCAGCTGGTTAGAACGCCTGCCTGTCACGCAGGAGGTCGTGGGTTCGAGTCCCATCCGGATCGCTCTTATAAGCCTTTGAATAGCAAATAATTATGCTGTTTAAAGGCTTTTTTGTTTCGAGGATGGATCTAAGTAACAATAATTTTGGGACAATATAGGGACCGTAATTTCAGGAATCGAGTGGACTTTTCACTCCAAAGCCTCCCCTATTAAGTACATGGGTATAAATCATCGTCGTTTCCACATTCTGATGACCTAATAATTCCTGAACGGTACGAATATCGTACCCTGATCTTAATAAATGGGTAGCAAAAGAATGCCGGAATGTATGAGAAGTAACATTTTTCTTGAGCGAAGCTTTTGTAACGGCAATTTTAATCGCACGTTGTACGGTGGTTTCTGAAATATGATGGCGATGTACAAATCCGGTCCGGGGATCCTTCTGCCTATTTCTGGAAGGAAACAGATATTGCCAGCCAAATTCACGATCCGCATTGGGATATTTAACAGAAAGTGCACCGGGCAAGAGAGTTCTTCCCATTCCATTTGCAAGATCCTTTTTATGCACTTTTTGGCATAACAAAACCTGAGATTTTAAAGATTGTACCAGTTTCTCCGGCATCATGGTTATCCGATCTTTAGCACCCTTTCCACTTCTTACGATAATTTGCCTGTAACCAAAATCCAGATCTTTA
>DATFMK010000813.1:0-9334 GCA_035267005.1 Balneolales bacterium | reverse complement strand
TGGGATTTGGACTTTGTATCGATCATCAGGGTTATGTCTGGGTGGGAACGGCTGATGGCGTCAATATCTCACCAAATGTCTTGACGACGCCACGGGATAGCGTTATTTGGTATCATAAACAAGCATCGTCTGCTATCAACGGTTTATTGGGAAATTGGGTGATCACGATAAAAAAGCAACCGGGCACGAACCGGGTTTGGTTGACGAATTGGACCACCGGCTCATCGGATAAATTCGGGATTGTTTCTTCGGATAATCACGGCCGGACCTTTCGGCATTATCTGATCGGAGAGAAGATATACGATATCGCTTTTCACGATTCTACTATTTTTGCCGCCGGCGACAATGGATTATTTATCAGCCTAAACGATGGAAAAACATGGGATCGTATCCATCAGATTAAAAGTGCCAATACGTTTATAAAGCAAAATGCAGCTTACTACAGCGTGGCTCGAACGAGTCAAAAATTCTGGGTGGGTACGAGCAATGGACTCGCATCAACTTCGGATAATGGTAAAACCTGGGATATAAGCCGAGTCAATTTCCCGTTAAAAGGTGGCAACCGGTTTCAAAAAGATGCACCGAATATAAATTGTTACGCTTATCCGAATCCATTTTCCCGATCACAGGATGGCATTGTTCGTATCAAATTTAATGTCCCAAATAGCGGTAACGTGACCATCAAACTGTATGATTTTGGAATGAATTTGATCCGCGTGCTCGATAACAAATATGTGAACAGCGGAACCCACGAAGCCGTCTGGAATGGACTCGACGCGCACGGAAACCGGGTCGCCAATGGAGTGGTATTCTATCAGATCAAAACGTCCAAACACACTTTTGGCGGAAAAATATTGGTGTTGCAATGAAATTATTCCCGAAATACGGCAAATATACCATTTTGAGATCTGAACGCTTCCGTTTTTATCCCCCTAAAAAGCTTTTTAGAATCCTTTGGATTTCGGGTATAACCTTTGCTTTGGGAATAATATTCTCACCATCCATCACAAAAGCACAAAATGGTGGATATGCCGGTGCATACACCCGGATGGGATTTGGTCCACGCGGAATGGCAATGGGAAATGCGATGACGAGCGTGGACGATGAAGGCATCTATGCGCATTACAATCCGGCCCTGGCCGCTGGTGTACAATCGACTCAATTCGATGTCTCCGTAGCGGCCATGTCGTTTAACCGCAGCCTAAATAGTTTAAACGCATCGTTTCGCTTACCCCCGCAAGCTGGAATCAACGTAGGATTGCTGAACGCCGGTGTGGGTTCCATCGACGGACGCAGTAACAGCGGATATCACACCAATTATTTTTCCACGCAACAGTTCCAGTTATTTGCAGATTTCGGGATAAAAGTGAGTCCGAAATTACAATTGGGTGCGGGCATCAAATTTAATTACGCCGATTTTCATAAGGAGGTCTCTCCTGCTACCGGAACCGGTTTCGATCTGGGAATGCTCTTTAAGCCTGTCAATAATCTGAACATAGGATTTGCGATTCAGGATCTTTTGGCATCCTACACCTGGGATACACAAAAGTTATATGGAACAAGCGGAAGCTTACAAACCAAAGATCAATTTCCAACGCGAATAAAAATAGGCGCATCGTATCGTTTCTTCCATAAAAAACTTATTTTAGCCAGTGATTATGAATTACGATTACAACATTCCGACGCCTATTCAACCGTAATTGTTACATTAAACGGTGCACCTTACACCGGGACCGGCGATCACACGGTCACAACACGAAGCAATCTCTGGAGATGTGGTGCATCCTATCGTTTCGATAAACGATTTACGCTGCGGGCGGGCTGGCAGGTGAATGATCTGCGGCATACGGGAGAATCGAATATTCCTTCTGCGGGATTTTCCGTACATTTACCTTTCGACCGGTTTTCGCCATCCATCGATTATGCTTTTTTGAGAGAGCCCGATGGTGTAGCCGATATGCATGTATTTTCCATACATCTTGTATTGTGAGACTTATTATGAGAAAATTTTTAGTTACATGTAGCACAATTATTATTGTGTCATTTTTCTCTTATTCATGGGCTCTTGCTCAGGAATTTAACAGTAGTCTGCCATTTTTAAATATTGGTCCGGATGCCTATTCTCTTTCACTATCAGAAGCAAGAACAGCCGTACTCACAGGTTCATCGGATATTTACACCAACCCAGCCAATTTAGCACTTGAAAATCGATCAAATTTAGATGTCAGTTACACCTTTTGGATTGCCGATACACGATTAAGTCACGCTTCCGTTAACTTCAAAAGGGAAAATGACGCCATCGCTTTTGGAATATTAACATCAACGGTGAATAACATTGAATCACGTCAACAACCAGGTGCCGCAATGGGTACCTTTTCTGATCAGAATTTCTCATTAGCTGCCGGTTATGCACACACATTTGGTCCCCTTTCTATTGGCTTGAATGCCATGTATTTGTATGAACAATTCTATCAGGATAATGCTTCCGGATATGCTTTTACAGGTGGAGCCACCGTCAATTTACTGAATTCCAGAATACGCTTGGCAACTACATTGAGAAATGTTGGTAAAATGAGTCCTTTAAAGGAAACCCGTAGTAAGTTGCCAAGAACATTCACAGCTGGATTTTATGCGAAATTAGCTCAGTTTTCAACACCGGGACAATCTGAAATTCCCATCCTGATCGGCTTAAGTACCGACTACATTAAACCACTTAATGAAATTAATTTAAATGGGACGACCTCTTCTAATAATGGGCTTATTTCTCAGACAAATGCTTTTGTGACCAGTGGGTTGTCGATTGAGATTGCCCAATTAATTGAGTTACGAGGAGGTTATAATTTCAGCAACACAACCGTTCGGAAAACCAGTTTTGGACTGGGTATCATCACCAATAATATCAGTGCTGATTTTTCTTACATCCCATTTGAGACCGGCTACGGAAACGTGTATTCATTAGGAGTTAAATATTATTTTTGAAGAGATTGAACGGTCAGCTTTTTAACCACGGTGAGCACGGAGTTTTTACACAGAGATACAAAACTTAAAAAAGTAATAACCTTCATTAAGCACAAATTCTTAGACTCCAAAATTGAAGTACTTTAGGCACTCTAATTCTCACAATTCCAACTCGAAACGGCTTCTTAAATAACCTTTGGAATTGAAATGTTCTTTGAAGTAGATTAAGGATCGACGTGGATCCATTGAATTTTCTGTATTCGTTTCCATTGATACCCCAAAATCGACATAACGAACCTGATTTTTTTTTGCTTTAATGCAGATTTCGTGTAATAATCGGTTCACCGGACGCAATTTTTGATACTCGTAATCTGAGGCAATGTAAAACGTCAATAACACATCAGGAGTACAACGCATATTCATTACACCCGCTATCAGTTTCTCCTGATAATATGCTCCCATTAAACAGATATCATCTGGATACAACGATAATAGGGAACGGATTTCAGTTTCAGAATGCGTCGGTTTTAAATTGAATTTGGCTTTATTTTTGACAAGGATCTCGTAAAATTCTGAAATATCTGCAATATTTTTTATTTCAATACCTTTTTTTACTGATTTCTTTACAGCACGTCTGCACATCGAGGAGATCGAAGTTTTATCATATTTAGTAGTATCTGTAATGGATGAAAGTAAGGTCAACGTCTCTTGAAATCCGTAATATCGCATCAGAAAATCCAGATTCTGATTGATTTCTTTATAGTAAGCTAAAGGTGGAAAGGTAACCGATATCTTGTTTACACCTATATCTTTGAAGTATTCCAAGAGAGAGACGAGTCCTTTTTCGGTATCAGTAAATGATAAGGATGGAACGAGAAATCCTCCGTAACTGGCTCCTGTCGGTGAAATGAATTGATTACCTCTAAAACTACCGACAATTCCTGCTATAATATCGATCCCGTCATGACAAGAAATGAATCGGATATCAAGATCTTCCTCATGATGATGAAAAAAATGAGCTTCTGAAAATATAGTTCCATTATTTGACGATCGGACAAATGTATCCCACTCATGTTCATCCACTTCCGATAAGCTCCGATCTTTAATGATCATATTGCTTCATTATTTTCATCGTTATTAATACTTCATTAGGTTTTACGACCAATTGCTCGCTACCTTTAATAGATCTTACGAAATTTCTCAACTCAAGATACAGTGGCTCGGCTTTTTCAATTGAAACTTCTTTTTTGGTCAAGCTACCATATTTCCTCAAAAATTCATGAAAATCCTGTTCTACGAAATCATCGGGATTCACATTTCGCTCATATAATGATAAACTCTGATTGATATAATTCAATTCGGCATAACCACGCGTACCGGTTATCTCAAGCTGACGAATTTTTACCGGAGTGATCCAATTTACCTGGATAATCCCGTTCGTGTTTTCATATTCTGCAAAAATGGTTGTGGAATCGTCGAATTTTTCAGAAAAAACATTCAATTTGTGAACCCTAATATTTTTGGGAATTTGCTGCAACAGATAATAAAAGATATCCAGATCATGCACGGCCAGATCGTAATAGACTCCGACATCGGTTAGTTTTGAAGGATATCCTCCAAGACGTCTTGCCATGATATTGGTAATCTCCCCCAATTCTCCATCATGAATAAGCACTTTTAATCGTTGTAAAGCAGGGTTAAAACGCTCAACATGGCCTACAGTTAAAATCAGATTTTTATTATCTGCAATAGATATCAGCTTTTCAATTTCTTCTGGTTGCGTCGTTATTGGTTTTTCAACCAAAACATGGATTCCTTTGAAGAGCAACATTCTTGCTATTTCATAATGAGTAGAAGTCGGAGTCGCAATAGAAATAGCATCCGGATGTTCCCATTTTATAAGTTCCTGTAAATCAAGATAATAATGGCATCCAAATTTTTGTGCAACGCTCTTTCCCCTTTGCGGGTCTATGTCAGCTACAGCTACTAATTTTGCCTCATTAATCCGATTAAAATTACGGCAATGATGATAACCGATATTTCCAACCCCAATAACCGCAACTTTACAAATTTCAGATTCCATAATTTTGACCAATGTATACTCGGTAACCGATTCTCTACGTTTATGTTTGCCGGTCTCTTTATCGAACTTCGCCTTGTCCAGCAGATCCCTAACCCCAAAACAACGCTTAAAAATATTTCCCACTGTCATTGCGAGAAAGGAACGAATGTGACTGACGCGGCAATCTCCTTCCGATGTTTTCCGGCTTATGGCATTTACGTTAGCAGGAGATTGTCCCGACATATATCGGGATTCCTAAAGTCACTTCGGCAAAAAGCGCCTCGTAATGACACCAATAATGTTTCATGACTAAAAAAGGTAGAAATCTTTATAAAAAATTCATTAACCCGGATTATTCACTAAGAAATTTTGTCGTGATCAAGGCGAAGAGAAAAATGCGCATGAAACATATCTGAATATGTTGAATAAGTATTTTTCTCTTCAACGCTGAGCATGGGAAAATTTCGCAGTTTTTTTACGTCCTCAAAATTGAGGAATACATATATTCCAATAATTTATTAATAAACAAAATGATACGTGTTATTTTTATTATTAACGTGAATAATTCGGGTTAATACTTTATTTCAGAAATTATTAATGTAAACTCAACATTAAGTTTACATTTTAAGTCAAATCAAATCATGTCATTGCACAAATCATATTAAACTCTAAAACTTTAGGTATGTAAACCTGCCAATTGTAAGATTGTTTCTTCCTGTCTTTCCCAATTATATTCTTTTGATGCAATCCGGCAATGAGCTCTATAATTAATGGAATTTTTATTGTTGAGAAGTTCCCGAATACTAACCGCCAGTTCTTTTGGATCGGCATCCGGCGAGACTAGTCTTCCGATGTTGTATCTTTCCAAAACAGGTCGCATTGCTGGTAAATCACTCACCAAACTCGGAATTCCCGCCATGCAATATTCGAATAATTTGTTTGGCAGTGCGAATTCGTAGCTCAAGGATACCGGTTCTATAAAAGCCAACCCCAGATCAGCGGAAGCTGTCCACGGCATCAGTTCGTCATAAGGAACCCAGCCTCGAAGCAATACCCGATCAGATATATTTAATTTTTGGGAGAGATTTCGAATTGAAACATCCAAAGCTCCCTGTCCGATCAGGCATAAAATCGTATCATCCAAATAAGGAAGTGCCTGAATGATCTTCAATAATCCCCTTCCCTTTCCCAATAATCCCTGATATAAGATGATTTTGAGATGATCATCCAAATCAAAATAATCCCTTATTTTACGGCGATATCCAACCTTTTGGAGAGGCGGCAAATTCATAACCACTCTTGGTCTTGGTATTTTATAAATCTTTTGAAGATAATCGGAATCCAGATCACCGGAGGTATAAACAGTATCCACTTTATGAATCAAATACTGCTCGATATGTGAAATCACTTTTTGTTTGAACGGAGAATCGTGTATAGGTCCCAAAGCGGTATAAACTTCTCTGGCATCGTAAATGAGGCGACCTCCATTGACTTTAGCCATCATGGTAACCCATGGCAGGATATATAAATCCTGAGACCAATAAGTTCCGGCTTTAATTTTATGAGTAAGTGGAAAAACAGATCGAATAAAATCCTGCCAAAGTGTTAAAAATCGGTGATCATCAAAATTTGTAACGGGTAGAATAGTGACATCAAATTGAGGAAGGAGGTCTGTTGAGTCATCAGAACGGAGTCCGATGATACATATACTTTGTTCCTGTTTCAGAAGAGTACGGACGATATTTAACGTTCGGGAATCATTTTCTATGAATCCTAGCGCCACAAAACAGTGATCGAAATACCTGTTGCCTACATTGTCGATTGTAACAATTTCAGCCAATCTCCCCTCCCGATAAATATTAAGATTGATCGATTAACGTATCATCCGGCGAATAATCATCATCAACAATTAACATCTCCTCTTCATCATCATTTTCATCTTCATCGTCCCCATTTCTTAAGTCATTCCATAACTGATATCCGGCTCGAACGATTCCCTTTCCGATAAAAACTGTAAATACAGCCATTAATCCATATTCCTGGAAAAATATAATGGCCAAAAAATATCCTACAAATAATAAAATTCGACCTCTGTGTTTCTTGATGTAACCTTTACTGAAACGTGGAATTTTATCAAATTGAACGGTACTTACCATTAAAAAGGAAAGCAATACCACCATAGGAATTAAAATTCCATTTACACCATATTTTAACCCATCAAACAGGAAAAGTTCATCTTTAAAGGTAAGGAAAAAGGCCACAATCATACTTGCCTGAGCAGGAATTGGCAACCCCCTAAAATAATCGATAACTACTTCATGAGCTTCCACATTGAAACGGGCAAGGCGAACGGCACCACACACTGCTGGTAACGTACTGATAATAACTCCAGCCGTTGATAATTGATGAAAGCTGAGAGTAAATAAAAGAAACCCCGGAGCTACACCAAATGAGACAATATCGCTTAAGGAATCAAGTTCGATGCCGAACGAACTCGTGGCATTGGCAAGTCGAGCCATAAAGCCATCTAAGGCATCAAATAATCCGGCAAAAATAATCAACCAGGCACCATACTCAATCTTCCCCTCATGAATTTGAATAATCGCGACAAAACCGCTAAATAAATTCATCAAGGTAAAGAAGCTGGGAACAACGACTCTTGGAAGAGGTTTACGCAGTCTCTTCTTTATTTTCCTACGTCGTTTTTTTTTATGGTGTTGTTTCTTGGGTAATTTATATTTCATGATTATTCAATTATACCCAGAATGGTTTCCCCGCCAATAGTACGCTGACCTTTTTTTACTTTTAGTGAAACGTTATTGGGAACTATAATATCCATCCGGGATCCAAATCGCATCATTCCAAATCTTTCGCCGGCCTTCACATGATCGCCAACTCCAATATGGTAAACAATTCTGCGAGCTACAAATCCCGCAATTTGTTTAAAATATATCTTAGTTCCCTTATCGTGTCGGACCACAAATTCCGAGCGCTCATTCAAGTCCGATGATTTCTCATGCCAGGCTACTAAATATTCACCTGGGAAATATTGTTCATGTTCGATAATACCTGATGCAGGAATTCTATTCACATGAACGTCGAGTGGCGATAAAAAGATGCTGATTTGTGTTCCATCCGCCTGTAAATATTTATGTTTTTTTACTTTTTGAATTAAAATCACTTTGCCATCTGCTGGTGCAATCAAAAAATCATCTCCGTTTGGTATAACCCTATCGGGATCTCTAAAAAAGAACAGTGTAAATGCTGTTAATAAGAAAGCAGCTAAATAGAATAGATAAGAAACCCAGATATAGGGAATCAAAAGCCCCACAACTGCTAATAAAACAGAGATAACAAGTACCGTAATAATTACGGAAGTTCCGTCTTTTGCAAACATATTATGTATTAACTACCTATTGTCCTCAAAATATCATTGAAGGTAACAAAAATGAGTAAACCAATTATAAAAATAAATCCGATTTGTTGTAGGACCATACGAACTTTCGGTGATGGTTCTTTTCGCGTGATTCCTTCATAAATCAGGAACATTAAATGTCCGCCATCTAAAACCGGGATGGGAAGGATATTCATTATTGCCAGCGTAACACTAAGAAGTGCCGTTATCTCCCAAAAACCACGTGCTCCAGCCCCTTCCGTAGCTTGTTTGGTGATATTCGCCATAGCTACCGGTCCGCCAAGATTTTTACGAATTGAAATTGATCCCGAAAATAATTTTCTGAAACCCTGAACAATACCGACCATCGTCTGCCCCGTACGATCGATCCCATCTTCAATTGATTTAAAGAATCCAGGTTGTACAAATTCGACATGGAAATAATTTTCCAGCTGAACCCGGTAAATCCCAATTTCATGGGTTTTGGGATCAGGGGTAACGGTTAACATGGTATCTGCACCGTTTCTCAAAATGGTCATTTTAATTGGACCTTTAGCAGATTTTATTTGCTTAACCAATTGAATCCAATATCCTACAGGCTGACCATTAATGGCGACAATCTTATCTCCTGCTTTTATTCCCGCTTTTTTAGCAGGGCTGTCGGGCATGACTTTTTGCACCAAACTTGGCACAGCATCCATCGGGCTTAAAAATCCACCTTTATTGATTTTATCAAGAAAATCTGCCGGCGCGTTTAATTTTACCTGTTGTCCGTTTCGTAATACTGTATAACTGAGATGTTCTTTGGTCAGGTTAACCGGACTAATCAACTGATCAAAATATTTTACATGCCTCCCGTTTACAGCTTCAATCTTATCACCAGTTTTAAAGCCCATCTGAGCGGCAGGTGAACTGGGAGC
>DATFMK010000812.1:0-2812 GCA_035267005.1 Balneolales bacterium | reverse complement strand
GATTCCAAAAGCGAAAATTGCTTATTTTAATAATAGCACACATCATTATTCGATTGTAAATCTACCCGCCATAACACTCCACGTCATTAATAATCCCAACAATGTAGGAACGGTTGTTGCGCAAAATAATGCCTTGCCTGTTCAGCCTATAACCGGACTGGCTTCATGGACGTCTCTAAACTATAAATCCATATTCTCCTTATGGTGGTTTTGGGTTGGAGTTATTCTCCCACTCTTACTGATCGGCGGTGGCTATTGGCGGAAAATTTATCAGGATCGCATGAAAAACGACAGTCAGTTTGCACGATCCCAAACAGCTTTGGATACGGCGAAAGGACGTCTTGAAAAAGCCAGGCAAGTAGCACAATCCGGCGATATCAAAACGGCGTATTCGTATCTGCATGTTTCCCTATCCGGATTTATTGGGGATAAACTCAATTTGCCCAAAGCCGGACTTTCCGATGAGGAATATATGGAACATTTGACGAAGCGGAATATCGATCAGCGACTCATAAAACAGTCGAAACGTATTCTTGATAAATATTCCACAATTCGCTTTGCACCCATGACTTCGAAAGAAGATTTAAATAAGGATGCTGAGATGACTCTTAATATTATTGCCGAACTTCGTAAAAATTTATGAGTACCCGGGATTACATATCAAAACTAAGCATAAGCACAGTAGTTACGACTTTTGTAATTGTGGTTGCATTATTTCAAGTCCAAACGACTTCTGCCAAACAAATCCCTGATTCTTTACGAGGATTGAGTCCCCAAGCCATTTTTGATAAAGCCAATATTCAGTATAAAGCGGAACATTATAATAAAGCACTGGACCTCTATCACGCTATCATGCATAAAAACTATGCATCCGGTGCGTTATTTCTAAATATGGGGATATCGTACATCCACATCGATTCGCTGGGAATAGCTAAATACTATTTTTTAAAATCCAGTCAGTTTCCCGAAACGCGTGCTCAAGCCAAACAGGGACTGCAATATTTATCCAATCAGCTCAGTCACAAATCGGCGAAATTACCGGAATTACCCTGGGATAAAGCGCTTAACTGGCTGCAAACCGATATCGGCGCTCACAACATGCTATTTATCGGTCTGATTATATTAAATTTCGGTATTCTCATATTCATAGCAACCTGGTTTACCGACTTTTTCAAAAAGGCGTTGCGCTATTCCGGTTTAATTCTCACATTACTCGGTATAATATTTCTTCTTACAACCGGATTTGTGGATTACCACACCCGTCGTTATACCAAGGGAGTTATGATTATTAAGAAGGCCAATGTTAAAGAGAAGCCCGACAATCATTCCGGCATCGTGAGTATAGCATACGAGGGGTATACATTCACTGTCGATAATAAAAAAAGCGCAAATCATAGGAATTGGTACTATGTACGCTTAAGTAACGGCTTGTACGGTTGGATTCCGAAGAAAGATATTAAAGTATTATAAATCGCAATTCTTAGAATCTATTATTATGCCTGATGTATTAAAATTTATTGATGAACACAAAAAAAACTTTGAGGGAGAACTTTTCGAATGGTTACGTATTCCAAGTATAAGTACCGATTCGAATAAAAAAGGAGAGATTAAAAAAGCAGCTGGATATCTTGCTAATCAATTAGAAAATATCGGTATCAAAGAAGTA
The DNA here is from genome assembly GCA_035267005.1 of Balneolales bacterium. GTDB lineage: Bacteria > Bacteroidota > Rhodothermia > Balneolales > DATFMH01 > DATFMH01. The sequence goes on along the minus strand of DATFMK010000812.1, from coordinate 1,146 downwards.
ACTGTTTATGAAACGGAGGGCAATCCCATCGTTTATGCGGCCCATTGTGAAGCCGGCGACGACAAACCCACCGTACTCATTTATGGTCACTATGATGTTCAACCACCTGACCCGCTCGATTTATGGGATCATGCCCCTTTTGAACCTACCGTAGTCGATGGTAAACTTTACGCCCGCGGTTCTGCTGATGACAAGGGACAAGCATACATCCATGTAAAAAGTGTTGAATCGGTTTTAAAAACACACGGTGAGCTTCCTGTTAATGTGAAATTCATTTTCGAAGGAGAAGAGGAAATTGGTTCACCAAGTCTGGTTCCGTTTCTAAAAGAGCATAAAGATATGCTTGCCTGCGATATGGTTCTGATCTCCGATACGTCTATGTTTGCTGAAGACACCCCATCTATCACCTATGGCCTACGCGGACTCACTTATATGGAAATAGAAGTTTTTGGTCCGAATCGTGATTTGCATTCCGGCGTATACGGAGGAGCCGTAGCCAATCCCGCTAATGTTCTTTGTGAGATGATCGCTAAGCTTAAAGATGAGAATGGTGTCATTCAAATTCCTGGTTTCTACGACAAAGTTAATGATTTGACGGAAGAAGAACGTGAAGAATATAAAAAACTGCCGTTTGATGAAGAAGCCTACAAAAAAGAATTAGGTATAAAAGAAACCTTTGGTGAAAAAGGCTATAGTACCTTAGAACGGGCTTCTGGCAGACCATCGTTGGACGTCAATGGTATTTGGGGAGGCTATCAGGCAGAAGGTGCCAAAACGGTATTACCTTCGAAAGCCGGTGCCAAAGTAAGTATGCGACTGGTTCCTGATCAGGATCCGAAAGAAATCGCCCGGTTATTTGAGAGCTATATTAAAGAGATCACTCCTGAATATGTTACGGTCAAAATAACCGAACATCATGGAGGTTCACCTTCTCTCACTGATATTAATTTCTACGGCATACAAGCGGCGGCTCAAGCTTTCAAAGAAGTTTATGGCAAGGAGCCGTTATTTGCCCGCGAAGGCGGATCGATACCAATAGTAGCCGATTTTCAAAAAATACTTGGCGTAAAATCTATATTGATGGGTTTTGGGTTAGATAGTGATGCCATTCATTCCCCAAATGAGCATTTCCATCTGAAAGATTTT
>DATFMK010000811.1:0-3012 GCA_035267005.1 Balneolales bacterium | reverse complement strand
ATTAATATTTTTTGTAAACCTGCCATTGTTTTTTTCACATATCACCAACTTAGTGACAACTATAACAGATCAAAACAATACGTCAAATTTGTGCGCGGGTAGATACAGATTTCTTTTTCGATTTCATGAAATTCTCTTATTGTAGTTTCTTTATCTTCCATGCTAATTTCTTGAAAAGCACTCAAGCGTACATACCTCTATTTCGCACAGTACTAGATGTGGCGGGGTATGTTTTTTATTAAAACCGGCGGGATACTTTTTTTTAATGGGCGGGGTTTTGGCGGGATACTGGCTGGGTATTTCAATTGTTGGAGACCTAAGTTTACAGTATCTGCAATTTTAAGAGTGCCATTTTTTTCAGATATATCGACCTAATCACCACTTCAAAGACAAAGATGCCAACCACCATATGTTGTAATTGGCATCTTTATTCAGTTGTTGCGATTATTAGCATCTACCTGCACTCACCATGAACCATAAATACGTCATTTAGATAAATGGTTTTCCCAAAACTGAATACCGTGTTCGATCCACCCCTCGGCATCCGTACCAACACCGAGCCCAAAACCATGACCGGCATTCTTATATTTACGATACTCGACTTCTATTCCAATATTTCTCAGGCTCTGAACACGTCTGTCCACCACTGATACATTAACGATTCCATCATCCTCACTTACCGTGATAAAAGTTGGTGGATAGTTTTCAGAAAAGCTTGTATGACCGGTATATGCAATGACTACAATACGCGGTTTAGGAAGATCATAGCCTCCAAACCTGACGGTCCCATTTAAGGCAATATTCCCCACCATCCTTGCGCCAGCCGAACTACCCCATAAAGAATAGTTTTTCACACTGATTTGAAACATTTCCGCTTTCTTAAAAATATAAGATATGGCTGCCGCCAAGTCTTCGGTGGCCTGAAACTCACTCCCTACACGATATTTCAATACGAAAGCATTATACCCTTTTTTGCTCAGCTCTATAGCGTGTGGAAAGCCTTCATGGAGGGAGCCAACATAGGCAAAGCCACCTCCTGGACACACAATAGCAAACGGAGCTTCCGGTTTACCCCTGAAAAAAAAGAGGCCGGTAGACTTTTTGGCGCGGACTTCCTGTTTTTGTTTTTCGGTGTAGAAATCATAGAATAAGGTTTTGCCGTCGTTGATTTCGTCAATCATGTGGTTGATTGCGTCCACGACGACGCCCGGGTCCACATGGTTATGATACGGCAGGAGCGAATGAACATTCTTCAGCGACATGTCATAGTAAGAGGTGTTATTGCCCCACGGCAGTATATACTGACCAAAGCTTTTAAATGCAGGGTGATTCACGATATCATGGACGAGATCACTGGTGGTTATATGGGAATAACTTCCAGTTCCGTTTCCTTCTTCGCTTAAGATTGCGTCTGTATTGCCAGCAGACATGGCAATATTGGTCTCCATACCGCTTGTGATAAATATCATTAAGAATAATAATAGCTTCTTCATAAATGGTGGCCATCAAAACCTTTGATTACGTGCCAATGTCTAAATTAGAGGGCTGATCTTGAGCACCTCAAGATATTGTAGTCGGTTTAAATGAAGTTAATACTGTGATTTCATACCAGTATATGTATTATTGAACTTAAAATTATACTTGACTTGCTGTATTCTTGAATGGTAACGGGTATCCACTGTTCTGAGATATCGAGAGCCCGGGGAAGTTGGCCAACCATGCTCCCAATGCTGGCTGGAAAGAAGAGGACAGTTGAAACTTCACGATCACTGAGATGATCGCGTACGTCGGGCGCGGCTATTATAAGGAGCATATAATACCCGTATTTAGCCGAGTTGCGCCCTTTCCCCGAGTTTTCCCATTTCATATCCATTCTCGCCTGCCGATAAAAGCGGTACAGTTCACCATTTTATCAATCATTGCTTATATTTAACTCATCTACGCTTTTTTTTGAAACTAGATTATCACAGATATTGTTGCCTTGTTTGCGTTAGCGCAACGATTGATAAAACGCTATTCTATGAAACCTGCAATTTGCGTTGATTGCAGATTTTGGCAAGATATCTACCTAAACCGGCTTATATTTTCTATTCCATTTTGAATTAATATATTCTCTGTTATTCGGGTCAATCGATATCATTTTAATATTCAAAAAGAGAGGGGAATGATGACAGAAAATGTTAATCTCCAAAATCTGGTTGAATCTTTTCAGGAATCAGTCAATCGAAAAGACGTAGATAAAGTATTGACAATGTTTACTGAGGATGCAGAATTTGAGTTAGTTGGGATTTCAAAGTATTCGGGAAAAGAGCAAATTAAAAATCAGTTTGATTACGATGCTGGTGTCAACGGAGAACTAAAATTTACAGACTTCAGATCTGAAGAAAATACTGTCCATTGCCAACTTACAGAACGCAACGATAGACTCGCTGCCATGGGCATCAATGAGTTAACATTTCCCTCTTGTACTTTTGTTTTCCAAGATGGGCTGATTCAAAGTTTCTCCGCTAAAGTCTCACCAGAAATGGTTCAGCATAACACTGAGGTCTGGCAAAAATTTATACCATGGTGCAAGGAGAACCATCCGCATGAATATTCAAAAATGTTCACATCTGAAGGGCGATTTATTTACAATCGTGAGAATGGAGCAGGTGTAGTCCTATTACTGAGAAAATGGGGTGAAAGGCAAAATAATAAATAATTTATTATAGCATCTGCATAAAATCTGGCCTCTCAAAATTGCAGATACCTTAAACGTATATCCTTTGACCGAAAATTTCATGTAGCTAATAAGTGTTTTATCCATTGTCCCGCAGAAGATAAAGCGGAGACTATCATTTATTGATCCAAACTTCAAGATGAGCATAAGCTGGTTTATACAGGCGGGATAATTGATAAAACAATGATGTACGAAGCCGTTAGGCAGATGGGTTGGCACGCTAATTTCATATGGGTAAAGTAATCAGAAGCTATAAGTAGTTCAGTTTGCGAATCGGTTATTATATGCGGGGA
>DATFMK010000810.1:0-3332 GCA_035267005.1 Balneolales bacterium | reverse complement strand
ATCAAGGCGAAATTTCGCATCTCTTTTTAGTGTCCTCAAAATCGAGGATCGATATATTTTTTATAAGTACCTTAATTAACAATATGATATATATTACTTCTTATGGGTTACGTGAATAATTCGGGTTAAAATTCAGCCCCCCCGGTATTACAATGACTGTCGCTTACCGGTTATTACCCATAAAAGATAAAAAGTATACATTCAAATTTGGTTTTACTCCAATTATCTCACATCGTACCTTTCATCCTTCATTTGGTATTGCGTTTGGTTTTAAAATAGATTCAAGTACAGATTAATGATCTTGTCTCGAACGCTCAAGTCACTTTTAACGTTATTCCACATTTAAATAGGAATATTCCTAATTTCCCGTATTTGATATAAGACTACAATGACTCGAAATATTATCAGAGTATTTACAGCGATTATTTTATTATTTGCTTCCATGGGTTTCAGCCGAATCCAATCGACCGAATTGTTGAAACAGATGGTTAAATTCGATCAAAATTATATTCCGGCATTGGCTTTAACTAATGAGGGAGAAAGAGAACCTTCCCAAAAAGCATTACAACGTCTGACCAAATTCTGGGAAAATTTCAGTGTCCAGTATTATAATTATGAGACGCCCGATACTTCCTGGCAAAGCGATGTTAGTCAAATAACTAAGTCGATTGCTAAAGCAAATATTGATATGCGTCAGAATAAATCTTTGGCACAGATACATAATGATCTCGAATCGATTCGACTAACATTTATGAATTTGCGAAAACGCAATGATATCTCATATTTTCCAGATCATCTCACAGCGTTTCATGGTCCGATGGAGCATTTCCTGAATATTATTAATAAGAGAAAATCCGGCTCACTTAGTGAGACAGATATCAGAGATTTATCCAATCTATATCCTGATATTCAAAAGCTGTGGAAAACTGTAATGAAGGCTTCTTTGCCAACTGATCTGTTTGGATTTAATCAACAACAAACCAAACAAGCAACGGATCTTATAAAACAAGATGGCAAGATTATTCAAAATTTAGGAACCGCTCTAAGACATAATAACCAAACGGAGATAATTGCTAATTCCAAGCGGTTAAAATATAATTTTGTAAAACTTTACCTGATGTTTGGAGATTTCCACGGTTTAAAATAAGGTTATCTGCAAATAATCAGATAACAAACTTCACCCGCCTACCTGATACTTTCTTAGTTATAGTATTTTAATTATAGCATTTGTATAAATATGCAAATATTTAAATGTAATTACTATTTAATCAGTCGTACATGATTGCATTTTCACATCTTTAAAATTCGTACTAAGATCCCCGATTTACATCCCAAAACTATACTCATTTTAAATCACATCATAGGAGGTAGATATGAAAGTATCTATAAATAAATATCTCATGTTTGGCATTTTCTTAATTGGTGCCATGCTATTCATTACAAATAATGTCAAAGCTCAGGATAATGAGATTGCGATTACGACATCTTCTCAAGAGGCACGAGAACAGTTCATAACGGGGCGTGACCATATGGAAAATGCTCGTTATGAGGAAGCACGGGTAAGTTTTACTAATGCTATAAATGAAGATCCCGGCTTTGCACTGGCTCATTTATATTTGGCTTTATCAGCTCCCACAGAAGTCGAATTTCATCAACATCTTCAACATGCCTTAGATAATAAATCGGATGTCAGTGAAGGTGAACAAATGATGATTGACGCTATTCAGGCATCTGCAAACAACAAATTGAATCAATCTATAGAAACCTGGGGAAAACTCGTTGAGAGGTATCCCGAGGATAAACGCGCGCATCAATATTTAGGTATAGCCTATTTGTATGCCAAACATGATCAAAAAGCTATTGATGCTTTTGATAAAGCGATAAGTTTAGATAACAATTATGCTCCTGCATACAACTTGCTGGGTTACGCTTATAAGGAAACCGGTGATTATGATAATGCGGAAAATGCCTTTAAAAAATACGTCAATCTTTTACCCAACGAAGCCAATCCACATGATTCTATTGCCGATCTTTATACGAAGATGGGACAACATCAGGATGCCATCAATCACTACGAAAAAGCCGTGCAGATAAATCCTAAATTCGATTTTTCACAGCAGAAAATCGGAAATAACCTGGTTTTTATGGGAAAATATGACGAAGCTCGCAAAGCATATAAAAAAGCTCAAAAAATGGCCTCAACGGATGCTGCACGCATCAATCACATGAAACTGATCGCTCATTCCTATCTTTACGAAGGAAATTATGACAGAGCCCTTACTGCAGCCAAAGATGCTTTACAAATGAGCAAAAAGAAAAACCTGCCTGAAATGACCGCATCTATCTACTCAGAGATGTGCGACATCTATCTGGCTAAAGGGGATCTCGAAAAAGCTAAAAGAACTGCTGAAAAATGTGGTGATGACATACAAGCCACCGACTTGCCCGATCAGGTCAAAGAATATTACGCTAAAAAAGTTTTGTTTCATGAAGCGATTATTGCAGCTAAAGGGAAAAACTTCGATCAGGCTCTAAAGATAGCGGATACCTATCATGATCATGTCATGGAAGATGAAAATCCATTGGATGTTGAAAATTATCACAGTTTATTTGGATACATTCATTTCGAAAAAGGTGATTTTGAACACGCTATTACCGAATTTCAACAAGCTAATCAGAGTAATCCGCATGTACTCTACCATCTTGCCCTTGCTTATAGCGAAATTGGTAATGACGAAGCGGCATCCAAATACTTTGACAAAGCAGCTAACTGGAATGAACATTCTATCGAATATGCTCTGATCAGAACAAAAGCACAAAATGCCAATCATAAAATGATGGAGAATTAACAATGACATTCTCCTTTAATCCGGATTATTCACCAAGAAATTTTGTCGTGATCAGGGCGAAATTAAAATGTGTATGAAACGTACAATAGTACATAAATTAAGCATTTTTAAATTCAACACAGAGCACGGCTAAATTTCGTAGCTCTTTTTAGATTCCTCAAATTTGAGGAAGGCGTTATTATTTACAAGATATTGTTTTTCGAAACGCTCTATATTGATTATTGTAGTTTACGTGAAAAATTCGGGTTAAAACAATAATAACAAAGAGCATATTGGTGATTATCCAGTATGCTCTTTGTATTTTAGCAAATTAGATCACAGCTGTCCAAAACGTTTTTGAAATTAAAAAATAATGTATAATCGGTTTATTTTGGACGGTTTTTTAAAATTTGAACGATCAATCCCCCAATGGAATAAAACCCACTGAATCGGTTAGGAATTATTTATTTGTGACAGTTTATGGAAGCTTATCCGGTACCAGTG
>DATFMK010000809.1:0-2212 GCA_035267005.1 Balneolales bacterium | reverse complement strand
TGCATCCGGGTCGAAGATCTGTCCCGATGTCCAGTTGAATGTAAAAATGCGGTGGCCCGTGAAATCATGCAGGTCTTTACACCGTGTGAAAGGCCCGAGGTCAAGCCTTGATCCTCGATTATCCGACTTCGCTCTGTGAGCTACGACCCGACAAGACGGCGGGACAAGACAGTCTTACAGGAAAGATGAAAAAAATACCGTAAGTGGTCCGGAGGTAAACGCAGGATTTGGCAGGCACGTAACCTTCAATAAATCACACATCCCGTTCCCATCGCTCCGTCCTCCCAGCCGATACCACACCAAGTAGGATAACTATTTAAAATCAAAGCTTATTGTGTAACATGTCCAACAATTGTGTATTGACAACTATAAATATAAAATGATAATCCATCACTCAATTATTAAATCTTGTTCATTTTATGAGCCTGAATGATTTCCCTGATCAACGCTTCGGGATATTTTATATACCCATATATTATTCTATCCTTTGGAAATAGGAGGCCATGATGAATTGGTACAAATTTAATCGAATGCTCAAACGACCGCCGATTGTCCTTTGCCTGTTGTTAACCACGCTCATTTTCTTATCAAGCTGTGCAACCGGTCCTGCCTTCCGTGAGATACCGGCCATACCAGATGGAAAATCCATAGCATGTTTTTACAGACCCGCGAGGTTTTACGGCAGTGCACGTTCCCCCTCAATATATGACAATGGCAACCTAATTCTGGACGGTTTGACAAATGGAGGATATTGGGTTTATCCCGTTTCTCCGGGAAAGCATATTTTCTCAGCCGAAGCAGCTATCCTTGAAGGGTCAAATGTGACTGTAAACAGCGAAGCTCCGGGAGAAGTGTATTACATAAGAATGGATATATTAGCGGGTGCCTTCGTGTCAGGTGCCAAATTTTTTCGGGTTTATCCTGAACAGGGAGAGCAAGAAATTTCCGCCTGTAAGCTTGTAGAATAAGATGATATTTTCAATAAACGCTTATAATTTTACATGGGGCTATAATATTGCAGATTTAGTTGTTTATGCCAACCTCGGATTTGTAACTAAACAGTTTTATTCCCACACCGATGGCGCGTATACGTATTATACGAATGAAAATGTCAAGCAATATGGGATTAGCCTGATTGATACGAGTAAAAATACATGGTTGGTTTTTAATGATTCGTCCTGGGAAGACATAAATACTCTGGAAAAAGATATAGTTGATAGACTTTTGGTAAAATTTGATTCTTCTCAAAAATAGTTGAGGAAAACCCAATTGATCCATCGGCCTCAGGACCAACTCGACGGGATTCTTCAATTTGATGGTATTGGTATGCGGGGGAGGAAATTCGATTTTGCGACTCAAACACATTTTTTTTGCAATATTGATACTGTCTATAACCGGTTGCTCGGGCAACAAATTGATGACAAACCTGGGAAAGATAATAACCGGCAACGACAATTTACTGGTTGAAAGTTGGGATCCTTCTAAAATTGACTGTGCAAGCTCTGGAATTGTACTGGTGAAGACAACACCATTAATTCACGAGAGTTATTTCAGGTCGTTCTGGGGTCTCGAAAAAGTAATTAATGAAGACCCCTATAGAGCGGGGCGTCTGGTGGGCGTAATCCACAATAATAGACTTGTTGATGATAAATATATTTTAGTGGCAATTCCTCCCGGCAGGTATTTGCTCACTTACAATTTGCAAGTTGTCAACCTTCAACCAAATTCCCCGAGAAGTGAAACCAAGGATACATTTAAAAAGTTTTTTGATATCAAGGGTGCGGAATTAGCATATTTGGGTTCATTCAGGCCCAAAACTCACACCAGTGATAATGGATATTCTGCGACAATTTGGTTGGAAGACATCGGGCTTTCTTGCGATTTGGAAAAAGATTTTGGCTGGTTCAATAAAAAATATCCGTCTTTATCCCAAAATCTTAAAGTCGTGGACATGTCGAAAATAAAACCGGGATAAAATGCTCCACGCGAATTTTAACAATGTCTTTTTTAGATATATGCCCGGCCGGTCTTCTCGGGGTGGCAGTATGAACCTCGGAAGCTCAAATAAAGAGTGAAAATCCTGAAAGAAGGGAATGGGGTGTGCATAACTACAGATTTTTAATTTTTTATTTAATCATACCCGTTGCATGGGTACTGCTGCAAAATAATGAAGGGGTATCCATGACCTTGAAACCGGATAATGGAAAGGTGT
>DATFMK010000808.1:0-2334 GCA_035267005.1 Balneolales bacterium | reverse complement strand
GATCGCATGGTGATGCCTGCCACAGTCGCGGTATATCAATCGAATGGGAAACAAGGAAAAGTAGAGTTACCGGTCGAAATCTGGCAGCGAGGAGGGACCTGGACCTTCAAATATAACTCAACCAGTAAAATTGATTCGGTTGTTATTGATCCGGATAAAGTATTGCCAGATGTTAAGCCTGGTAATAATAAGTGGACTCCAATAGGTGAACATAGATAAGATAAGATATGATATAATTTTAGGAAAGGTCAGTCTCTAAAGATTGACCTTATTCAATTATTAAATAATAAGTAAATCTCATTCAATTTACTGAATTATTGGTTCCGGAGATCCAATAAAGATCGAATGATAACCGTTAACATACAATAATATTAATAATATAACGGTTATTATTTGTGATGATAAAAGGGTATTTCTATAACTACTATTGAAAATAAAATTGAATTATCGTACATATAATAAATGAAATATTAATGGAGTTATCCTTAATTATCGTTTTAAATATTATGTTTAACGTGTAAAATGCTTTTGTAAAGACATTTGGATGATAGCAAATATTTTGTTTTAGAAGGCTATACATAACTGAGATTTTTGTTCAGGATCAAGCTTATTTAAATTTTCAAACCGCACATATTGAATCATATGTGAGGACTTTAAAATTCCGATAACGCAGTGATTGTACAAAAAGACAGTTTTCAAAGGTTTCTTTTATTAATTGTTTTATTAATAACCATATTAAATAAATTGAAAAATCGCATAACTATTCGACATATTGCTCGTGAACTTGGCATTTCCGCTATGACTGTTTCCAGAGCGTTGAATAATCGCTCGAATGTCGATGAAATGACCAAAAAAAAGGTGTTGGAAACAGCCAAACGAATGGGGTATAAACCCAATCATATTGCGCGCAGTTTAACGACCCGAAAAACATATACTATAGGAGTTGTTGTTCCAAAATTATTGAGCTCCTTCTTTCCTGATGCCATTCAGGGTATAGAAGAAGTCGCTTTTAAGAAAAATTATCAAATAATGTTGACACACTCTTCCGAAAATCCTGATAGAGAAAATCAGGTTATAGAAGCGTTGGTTTCAAAAAGAGTGGATGGGATTCTGATTTCAACTGCTCAAACCGTCAAAAATTTTAAATCCTATGATGATTTATTGGATTCTAAATATCCCATTGTATTTTTTGACAGATGGTTGCCTGGTATAGAAGCCAGCTGTGTAAGAACAAATGATAAAGAAATTGCACAAAAGGTTACGGATCACTTAATAGATGTACATAAATATGTAAAAATTGCCCATATCAGTGGTCCTTCAGAATTATCAATTGCCGATGACCGGAAACAAGGTTATATCACTTCAATGAAAAGTCATGATCTTAAAATAGAAGATGAATGGATCGTTTCAGCAAATTTTGATGAAGAGACTGGTTACAAAGCAACGCAAAAGCTGTTAGAATTACCTAAAAAAAAGCGGCCGAGAGCAATTTTTGCTGTGAATGACTCTTCTGCATTCGGAGCCATGGAAGCGATATATGATGCCGGACTGAAGATACCGGAAGATATTGCTATAGTTGGTTTCACCGATGATAAACAGGATAAATTGTTGAATCCACCCCTCACTACAGTTCACCAGCCCGCGTATGAAATGGGTAAAAGAGCGACTCAAATATTAATAGATTTGATTGAAGGGAAGTCAACCGCGATTGAAGATATCATTATAAAAAGTCACATCGTTATTCGTAAGTCTTGTGGTTGTGATTAATAGAAGGCTTTACAAAACCCGGCTTTTGTTCAAGATCAAAGCTTGAGCGACTTCGGAACCACAGCATATTAGCCATATGTGAGGATTACGAAGTCGTGAAAATGCAGAGATTGGGCAAAAGAACGGTTTTGCATAGCCTGCTAATACTTTATTTGTGGAGTTGGAATGGTCGGGGTATCAAATTACCATGATCTCTAATGTAAAGCAGTGAAAATATATCTAAATGTTTTTTTATTTACGTGAAGGTTTAAAATAAACCATAGCTGTCCAAAACGTTTTTGAGATTAAAAAATAATGCTTAATCGGTTTATTTAGAACAGATTTTTTAAAATTTGAACGATCAATCCCCCAAACGCCCTAAAATCGTTTGGGAATAATTTTTTATTCATGGCGGTACGAAAACCGATAGCGTTCTCAGATCCGATTTGACAAAGAGGTAGATGGACCCCACTCCGGAAAATCATGGAGTGGAGCCCATCGATGATAGTTCCAACATTTGGATTTAAAATTTGGGACGATTCCATTTAAAAATCGATACCGTAAGTGACATCATGAGGAACATTTGTC